>NZ_MODX01000017.1:0-68660 GCF_001866125.1 Acinetobacter sp. LCT-H3
GATTTATGAAAGAGGTCTATTTTTGATATATATGTAATTCAAATGGCTTAATTGTAATACTTTCGTTTGTTTTGTCACGCTTTTTTTAATTTGGGTTTCATTTTTATGAGATAATATTTGTCTATATAAAATCTCAAGTGACATACGATTTAAGGCTGATTAGAATCTTAAAAATTTTTTATTTAGTTAGAGTTTATAGTTAAAATGATCAAAAAAGCAATTCTTCCCGTCGCCGGTCTGGGAACACGCTTCCTTCCAGCAAGTAAGGCTATTCCAAAGGAAATGGTGACTGTCGTTGACCGCCCAGCGATTGAGTATGTGGTGAAAGAAGCGGTCGCTGCGGGAATTGAGCAGATTATTCTGGTCACCCATAGCTCCAAGGCCTCGATTGAAAACTATTTTGACCGTAATTTTGAGCTGGAAACCACCTTGGAGCAAAAAAAGAAATTTGATCTGCTTAAGGAAATCACTGAAATCCTGCCATCCCATGTCAGTGTAATCAGTGTACGTCAACCACAGCCGCTTGGTTTAGGTCATGCCGTGCTCTGTGCCAAAGCAGTAGTGGGTCAAGAAGACTTTGCTGTGCTACTTCCAGATGTATTGGTTAAACACTCAGACACAGAAAATGATTTAAGCCTGATGATTCAGCGCTTTAATGAATCACAAGCTTCGCAGATTATGGTCGAAGCTGTACCGGATCATCTGGTGGATCAGTATGGCATTGTAGATGTTGCAGAATCACCTGCTGAAGGACAAAGCATCGTGATGCAAGGCATTGTAGAAAAGCCGGCAGTGGGAACGGCGCCTTCAAATTTATCGGTAGTGGGCCGTTATATCCTGCCGGCAAAAATCATGCAGTTACTGGAACAGACCCCACGTGGTGCAGGCAATGAAATCCAGCTGACCGATGCGATTGCCATGTTACAGCAGACTGATACGGTAGAGGCCTATCGCATGAAAGGCCAAACCTTTGACTGTGGCAGCAAACTGGGCTATCTGAAAGCTGTATTGCACTATGGTGTGGATCATCCAGTACTGGGTGAGTCCTTTAACGCCCTGATTCAAGAACTGAAGCTCTAAATACAGACTTTAACAATAACAAGGATCCTTATGAACATTGCAGTATTTGGTCAGACCCTATATGCCGGTGTCATGGCAGCCTTACTGGCAGAATGTGGTCATCAGGTCTACTGGTGTGATTTGCTGAAAAAACCGTCTTCCGAGCAAGTCTATGCACAGGATGAAGCGGTACAGCAGTTACTGAACAAGCAGCATGCCAAGGGCTTTTTACAATACTGCAAGTTCGAGGCGATTCCTTTAGATATTGATGTCTATCTGTTTAGCTTAAGTCCGACTGAAGAAATTCAAGGCCTGGAAATCCTGCGTGAGCTCAAGCAGCGTCCAATTATTCATCCAAAACTGATGATCAATGCTTCCACCTTGGGTCTGCACGGTACCGAAAAATTCCAGCAAATTCTTTCAGAAGATTACTGGATCTATTTGCCAGATGTGATTCAGGAAGGTAATGCCTTACGCAGCCTGACCGAAGCCAGCCAGCTCATTGTCGGCTATAGCAATGAAACGGCGAAAACGCTTTTGAAGGAACTGCTCAGGCCGTTATTCCCGCGTGAACAGCAATACCTGTTTATGCCGGTTCTGGATGCCGAATTTACCAAACTGAGTGTGTCCGGTATGCTGGCCACGCGTATCAGCTATATTAATGATCTGGCTCTGGTGGCTGAAAAACTTGGTATTGATATTGAGCATGTACGCCAGGGACTGGCAGCAGATAGCCGGATTGGTTCATCTTATCTGTATCCGGGGGCCGGGTTTGGTGGCGAAAACTTCTCGCATGATATTCAGATCCTGGCCAGTACTGTGTCAGGCACCGGCGCGAAAAGCCAGCTAATGGCTCAGGTCTGGGAAATTAATGAGCAGCAAAAAGAACTGCTATTTCGCAAACTGTGGAATTATTACCATGGTGATCTGGCTGGCAAAACTGTAGCGATCTGGGGAGCATCCTTTAAGGAAAATACCTCGCGTATCCAGCAATCCCCGATTCATGCCATGTTGACCGCACTCTGGGCGCAAGGGGTGACCGTCAAGCTGCATGATCCTCAAGCGCTGGCGGAAATTGAAAAAGTCTACGGGCAACGCGATGATCTGGTGTATTGCACAGATCAGTACGAGGCCGTAAATGGAGCACATGCCCTATGCGTGCTCACAGCTTGGAAACAATACTGGAGTCCCAATTACCGCAGCCTGTTGAATCAAATGCAGCATCCACTGATCCTGGATGGACGGAATATTTATAATCCGGATTATATGAAAGCACAAGGCTTTGCCTATAAGGGAGTAGGACGTTAATGAGTGTAATTCAGCAACCTTATCCCCTCGAAGAGAAAGAGACTGTTTTAAGCCGATTGAATACTTTAAAACAGCAGTTTGAACATAAGCATCTGCAAGAGCTGTTTCAGCAAGACCCTCAGCGTTTTCAGCACTTCTCGGTGAACCTGGAGCCGGTAACCTTTGATTTCAGTAAACATCGAATAGATCAGGACGTGCTGCAGGCTTTGGTGCAATTGGCACAGGTACAAGATCTGAAACAATGGATCAAACGGCTGTTTTCCCAAGAACAGGTCAACTATACCGAGCAGCGTGCTGCAATGCATTGGGCCTTACGTTTGCCTGAGCAGAATGAACAGCATCCTGAACTGGCTGCCGAGGTGCATACCCAGTTACAGCGCATGTTCACTTTGGTAGAAAAAATCCATGCCGGACAGTACCGCGGTGCCACCGGTGAAGTGATTCAGGATGTGGTCAATATCGGGGTCGGTGGTTCGGATTTGGGACCACTGATGGTCAGTCAAGCCCTGTCTGATTTTAAACAGCCGACTCAGCGTCCCCTGAATGTACATTTTGTGTCGACCATGGATGGCAGTCAGCTATCCGATCTGCTGCATAAGCTGCGACCTGAAACGACACTGTTTATTATCTCCTCCAAATCTTTCGGTACCATTGATACCCTCTCTAATGCGCAAACGGTACGCCTGTGGCTGGAAAAAGCCTTGGGACAAGACCTGCGTACAATCCAGCATCATTTTATTGGGGTTTCGACCAAGCCGGAGAAAATGACCGCTTGGGGAATTGCACCGGAAAACCAGTTCCTGCTTTGGGATTGGGTTGGCGGCCGTTATTCGCTTTGGTCCTGTATTGGCTTGCCTATTGCATTGACGATCGGGGTACAGGGTTTTCAGCACTTTTTAGCGGGTGCCCATGCGGTAGATGAGCATTTCCAGACTGCACCATTTGAACAGAATATTCCGGTGCTGATGGGACTGTTAGGAGTCTGGAACAACAACTTCCTGGATATACAAACCCATGCCGTATTGCCTTATGATGGCCGGTTAAAATATTTTGCTTCTTATTTGCAACAGCTGGAAATGGAATCCAATGGTAAATCCATTCAGCGTAATAGCGAAAAAGTAGAATGGGATACCTGTCCGATTATCTGGGGAGAAGTCGGACCGAATGCCCAGCATGCCTTCTATCAGTTATTGCATCAGGGCACCCAATCGGTCAGCAGTGATTTTATTGCACCGGTCCAGCGTTATAATGCGAACCAGTTTACCTATGCCGATAATGCCGATGCGCTGATTGAACAGCATCATTTGGCCCTGTCCAACTGTCTGGCACAGTCGCGGCTACTGGCCTTTGGTAATCAGGCGCTCGATGCCAGTGAACTGGCCGACCTACCGACCTATAAGCAGTATGCAGGGAACCAGCCGAGTTCAACTATTTTAATGCAAGAGCTCAATCCTTATAGTCTGGGGATGCTGATCGCCATGTATGAACATAAGGTGTTTGTGCAGTCAGTACTGTGGAATATCAATCCTTTTGACCAGTGGGGCGTAGAAAAAGGCAAGGAAATTGCCAACCAGCTCTTGCCGATTTTAAATGGAGAAAAGGCGGATCTGGCTGGTTTAGATGCGTCAACACAAGGCTTAATTCGAATCCTGATGGGGAAACAGCGTGGCTAAAGTACTGGTAACAGGTGGTGCAGGTTATATCGGCTCACATACCTGTCTGGAATTATTAAATGCCGGACATGAAGTCGTGGTATTAGATAATCTTTCTAATAGTTCTAAAGAATCTCTGAATCGTGTGCAGGCTTTGGCTTCAAAATCTTTGGATTTTATTCAAGGTGATATTCTAGATCAGAATATTTTGAATCAGATTTTTAGTACTTATCAAATTGATGCCGTGATCCATTTTGCAGGTTTAAAAGCCGTAGGGGAAAGCCAGCAAGTTCCACTAAAATACTTTGAAAATAATATTTCTGGTTCAATCAGTTTAGTTCAAGCAATGGAGCGAGCAGGGGTATTCTGTCTAGTATTTAGCTCTTCAGCAACAGTGTATGGTGAGTCTAACCCCTCACCTTATCATGAGGAGATGCCACTCGGTATGCCAACAAATAACTATGGTTATACCAAAATGGTAGTTGAACAGTTACTAGAAAAAACAGCACAGGCTAACCTTACATGGTCGATTGCTTTACTCCGTTACTTTAACCCGGTAGGGGCGCATAAAAGTGGTCAAATAGGGGAAGATCCGCAAGGGATTCCAAATAACCTGATGCCGTATGTGACCCAAGTGGCGGTAGGACGTCGTGAAAAACTCTCAATTTTTGGTGATGATTACCCAACTGAAGATGGGACATGTGAACGTGACTTTATTCACGTTGTTGATCTGGCTAAAGCCCATGTACTCGCGATTCAGAACCGTTTGAAACAAACTGGTTGTCGTGCCTGGAATATTGGTACAGGAAAGCCGATTTCAGTCCTTGCGATCAAAAATACTTTTGAACGGGTGAATGGAATAAAAATTCCATTTGAGTTTGCACCACGTCGTGCAGGTGATCTGGCTAGCTTCTACGCAGATAGCTGTCGTGCGAAAGAAGAGTTGGGATGGAAGGCAGCCTATAGTCTTGAGGATATGTTGATAGATAGCTGGAACTGGCAGAAGCAGAATCCACAAGGCTATCGCCATTAATTTTTTCAGATAAGTATCAAGCATAAAAAAGAGCCATTTTGATCTGGCTCTTTTTTTCTGACTTCAGCTGCCTTGAATCAGCTGGGTCAGCTCATCCACATAGTCTTGCATCGGTTTTGGATTTTGGTCTGTACGTGTTTCAATGTTCAGGCGCAATAGTGGCTCTGTATTGGATGCACGTACATTCATACGCCATGCGCCGAAGTCCAAGCTGACTCCATCTGTTTTATCAATAGCAGGATTTTGGTCTGCAAAGTAGTCAAAGATTTTCTGGATAGTAGTTTGAGTATCGGCTACCTTGAAGTTGATTTCACCTGAACATGGGAACTTGGTAATCATTTCTTCTACGAGAGAAGATAAGGATTTTCCTGTTTCAGATAGTACAGCCATAGCCAGCAACCATGGAATCATACCGCTATCACAGTAAGCAAAATCACGGAAATAGTGATGGGCACTCATTTCACCGCCATATACAGCATTGTGCTCACGCATTTTTTCTTTAATGAAGGAGTGACCAGACTTGGACTGGATCGCTTCACCTTTAAACTGCTCAACAATATCAAAAGTGTTCCAGACCAAACGCGGGTCATGCACAATTTTTTCACCCGCCTGTTTCAGCAGGAAAGCTTGTGCCAGCAAACCGACAATATAATAGCCCTCAATGAACTGGCCTTTTTCATCGAACAGGAAACAGCGGTCAAAGTCGCCATCCCAGGCAATCCCCATATCCGCACCATGCTCAATCACGGCGTCACGAGTACTGTCGCGATTTTCGATTAAAATTGGGTTGGGAATTCCATTCGGGAAGTTGCCATCGGCTTCATGGTGAATTTTGATGAATTCGACGGGAACATTGAGTTCTTTAAATTTTACTTCGATCGCATCAATGACATGACCTGCTGCGCCATTACCGGCATTCACTACCAGTTTCATAGGATGGATTTTTGCAGGGTCAATATAGGTCATTAGATGATCGACAAATTCAGGTAGGATATTATATTTTTTGCTTGTGCCTTTTTCTGCAACCTTATTAAAAGTACCTGTTTCAGCCAGCGCTTGAATTTCTTTTAAACCTGTATCGGCACTGATCGGGCGAGCATTTTCACGCACCAGTTTCATGCCGTTATAATCCATCGGGTTATGGCTGGCAGTGACTTCAATACCACCTTGCACATCTAAATGGAAGGCACCAAAATAAACTTCTTCAGTCCCGGTCATGCCTAAATCGAGAACATTCACACCCGCATCATTTAAACCGCGGATAGCGGCCTGTTTTAAATCTTCACTGCTAAGGCGAACATCACAACCGACCACAATGGTTTTCGGCTGGTAAATTTGTCCATAGGCGCGACCAATTTTATAGGCAATCTCTTCATTAAGTTCGCTGCCTAATTTGCCACGAATATCATAAGCTTTAAAGCAAGTGAGTTTTGTCATAGGTATATCCATTCATATCAAGCAATGAAAAGGCTGGTCGAGCCAGCCTTTTTAGTTTTTATTCAACGGTAACTGATTTTGCAAGATTACGGGGTTGATCCACGTCGGTACCACGAAGTACAGCCACATGATAAGACAATAACTGTACCGGAATGCTATACACAATTGGTGCCAAGATTGGATCAACGCTTGGTACAAAGACCACATGCTGACGGTCTTTGGCTTTAATACCACTGTTTTCATCAGCAAAGACGAACAGCTCACCACCACGCGCCTGCACTTCTTCCATATTGGATTTGAGTTTATCCAGCATGTCATCCTGTGGCGCCAGAATCACCACGGGCATGTCGTTGTCGACCAAGGCTAATGGACCATGCTTCAGTTCACCTGCCGCATAACCTTCAGCATGAATATAGGAAATTTCCTTCAGCTTCAAGGCACCTTCTAGCGCAATCGGAAAATGTGTACCGCGGCCCAGGAACAGACAGTGCTGCTTTTCTACAAACAGTTCAGAAAGGCGTAAAATTTCATCGTTATGATGCAAGGTATCCAGAATCACTTTTGGCATATGCCATAAGTCGGTGCTAATAGCTGTGACCTGTTCTGCTGAAATTGTATTTTTGACTGTACCCAGTTTCAGTACCAACAGCATCAGTGCAGCTAGCTGTGTGGTAAAGGCTTTAGTCGATGCAACACCAATCTCAGGGCCTGCCAAAGTCAGCAGGTTGTGATTGGTTTCACGTACCATCGAGGAGGTCGCCACATTACAGATCGTCATGGTGGTGATGTCTAGTCCTTTGGCAGCCGCACGTTTCTGTGTATCACGTAATGCAGCCAAGGTATCGGCAGTTTCACCAGATTGGGAAATACACACATACAGCGTGTGATTTACAATCACTGGCGTACGGTAACGGAATTCGCTGGCAATCTCGATCTGGCAAGGCAGATCAATCAGCTGTTCAAACCAGTATTTGGCAATCATGCCGGCATGATAGCTGGTACCGCAGGCAATTATTTGAATTTGCTGAATCTTGGCAAAATCCTCAACGGCATTCGCAAGAAAATCTTCGCGCAGATCATTACCATTCAAGGCTTGGGAAATCGTCTGTTTGATCGCTTCAGGCTGCTCATAAATTTCTTTGAGCATGTAATGCTTGTATTCACCTTTAGAAGCATTGCTGACCGCAGCATCCAGTTCTTTGACCGGACGATCGACCAGTTGACCATCGACAAAGACTTCAATGGTGGTGCGGGTCAAACGGGCAATATCACCTTCTTCCAGGTAGATAAAACGGTTGGTAATCGGTAGTAGCGCCAGTTGGTCAGAACTGATAAAGTTTTCACCAATGCCGACACCAATCACCAGTGGAGAGCCTTCACGTACGGTAATCAGTTCATCAGGGTGGTCAGTATGTACGATACCCAGTGCATAAGCACCTTTTAGTTGCGGAACCACTTGGCGTACAGCTTCTAACAGGCTCGGGGTGGATTTCAGCGCATCATTGATCAGATGGGCAACGACTTCAGTATCGGTCTGTGAGGTAAACACATAGCCCAAAGCTTCAAGATCATCTTTAAGCTCTTGATAGTTTTCGATAATTCCGTTATGAACTACTGCCACATTGTCAGAAATATGCGGATGGGCATTTTCTTCAGTTGGTTTGCCATGGGTTGCCCAGCGTGTATGTGCAATACCGAGGGAACCACTAATCTGTGATTCATTCACCGCCTGTTCAAGGTTAGAAACCTTGCCGACACGGCGTTCACGCAGAACCTGATGATTGTTAATCAGGGCTAAACCTGCTGAATCATAGCCACGGTATTCCAGGCGTTTTAAGCCTTCAATCAAAATATTGGTAATGCTGCGTTCCGCAATGCCACCGACGATACCACACATATTTGTTCCCCTTATTTCTTGATTTTTTGCGGACGTGGATAGTTTTCTTTGGCAAATTGCTTAGAGCGCTCTACTGCCAAACTGTTGTCTTCCACATCACGGGTAATCGTCGAGCCTGCACCGACTGTAGCACCGTTACCAATTCTCACAGGTGCCACCAATGAACTGTTCGAGCCAATAAAGGCTTGATCACCAATAATTGTTTTAAATTTGTTGGCACCATCATAATTACAGGTAATGGTCCCTGCACCGATGTTTGAGCCTGCACCCACTTCAGCATCACCCAGGTAGGTAAAGTGGTTGGCTTTAGAGCCTAGACCAATCGTGGTATTTTTAACTTCAACAAAGTTACCAATGTGAACTTCATTGGCAAGTTTTGCCCCTGGACGTAAACGTGCAAATGGGCCAATTTGGGTATCTTCACCAACGATGGCGCTATCGAAAATGCTATATGGCTGAATCTTGGTGCCAGCTGCAATCTTTGTATTCTTGATAATACAGCCGGCGCCAATTTCAACGTTGTCGCCCAGCTCGCAATCACCTTCGATAATCACATTGATATCAATGCGGACATCCTGGCCGACAGTTAAATTGCCACGCAGGTCAAAGCGGCTTGGATCAATCAGATGTAGACCTTGCTGCATGAGCTGTTGGGCTTGATAAGACTGGAACTGACGCTCTAAAGCAGCGAGCTGCACACGGTTATTTACCCCTTCAACTTCAAAAGCCTGCTCAGGTTCTACCGATGCAACTTGTATACCATCTGCGAGGGCCATAGCCACAATATCGGTCAGGTAATATTCACCTTGCGCATTGTCATTGCTTAAACGTGGTAGCCATTGATGCAGTTTGGCATTGCTGACGGCATAAATACCGGTATTGATTTCCTTGATTTGACGTTGTTCGTCAGAGGCATCCTTGTGCTCAACAATGGCCTGAATCTGACCCTGTTCACGTACGATACGGCCATAACCGTTGGCATCTGGCAGGGTTAATGTCACCAGACCAATGCCGGTTTCTGCGGTGGCATCGAGTAATTTTTGCAAGGTCACAGGATTAATGCACGGCACATCACCAGAAAGAATCAGGGATACGCCGTCTTGAGGCAGGACAGGCAAGGTCATTTGCACTGCATGGCCGGTACCCAGCTGTTCGGCCTGTTCTACCCATTTAATCTCTTGCTCTGCAAAAGCAGCCTGAACCCGGTCACCACCGTGACCATAAATCGTAATAATATTATCTGCGTTTAATTTTTTTGCCGTTTCAATGACATGACCCAGTAAAGGACGTCCTGCAAGGGGTTGTAATACTTTCGGTAAGCTGGAACGCATACGAGTTCCTTTACCTGCAGCAAGAATAATAACAGTCGTTGACATGTTCTAATCCTAAATATGGCTTATGCCACAGTGAAGTAAAAATAAAGCAAAATACAAAGGGCCGCCCACAGGCCAGCAATAATGTCATCCAGCATGATGCCGAAACCGCCGTCAATTTGACGGTCAATGACACGAATCGGCCATGGTTTCCAGACATCGAATAAACGGAACAGAGCAAAACCGACCAATGCCCACGTCCAGCTCATTTCATTCAGATAGAGCAAAGGCAAAAAGGTAATGGATTGACCTGCAAATTCATCCCACACAATGCGACCATCATCGTGAACGCCCATAAGGTCTGCTGTTCTACCGCAGATCCAAATGCCAACCAATGACATAATAATGATGGCTAATATGGTGTTTGAAAATCCAATTGCAAGCCAAATTGGCACAAACAAAAGCGCAAATGCAGAGCCAAAAGTTCCGGGAGCTTTAGGGGCTAGACCAGAACCAAACCCAACACCACAAAATACGATGCAACGCTCAGGCCATGACATCGCTGAAAAATTAATTTTAGGTTTATGCAAAGTGCTGATATCCCTTTAAGTCCAGCGAAATGGACTGGTCATTTTGATGGAACGATAAGCCTTTTGATTGTGTGATCGTACCAATTTTAGTTATAGCGACATCCAGATTTTGCTGTCGCAGTTGCTCATAATGTTCAGGACTGATTGTAAAACATAATTCATAATCGTCGCCACCCGCCAATGCATACTGCCATTTTTGTTCATCATTTAAGGCGTGCAGGGCAGTACTTAGTGGTAAGTTTTCAAGTTGCAGCTTTGCGCCGACATTTGATGCTTTAAGGATGTGTCCCAAATCTTGTGCAAGACCATCTGAGACATCAATCATGCTATTGGCCAGGCCTTTAAGCGCAGCACCTAAAGCACAACGTGGCGTTGGATAATCCAGACGTTTTTGTAGATCATGACCTAAATGCTTTAAGCCAAATGCCGCATCGCCAACCGTACCTGAAACACAAATCAGATCACCGATTTGGGCACCTGAACGTGGTACAGCAAGGCCTGTATCGACCCAGCCCAGTGCTGTGACAGATAGAGTCAGATGTGGACTTTGCGTGGTATCACCACCAATTAAACGTACACCAAATTGATCGCAGCAGTCGTATAGCCCTTGGCTAAAGCCTTTGAGCCAAGCATGATCAATTTGGGGTAAGCTCAATGCCAATAAAATACTATGCGGTGTGGCGCCCATCGCGGCAATATCAGATAAATTGACTGCAACAGATTTCCAGCCAATGGCATGTGGGTTTGTATCTAAAGGAAAATGTCGACCCGCAACTAAGGTGTCGGCACAAATCACCAATTGCTGGTGAGGAGGGGGGGTGAGCAAGGCTGAGTCGTCACCGACCCCTAAATCGACAGAATCTTGATTCTTACGATTGAAATAGGTGTCGATAATCGAAAACTCAGCCATACAACAAATCTACTTAAAACTTAGTTTGCTTGTTGTTTTTCTGCTGCACGTAAAGTTGTCGCTAAACGATCTAATACACCATTGATGTATTTATGGCTGTCTGCACCGCCAAAATGTTTAGCTAACTCAATTGCTTCGTCTAAAACGACACGATATGGAATCTCAAGATGTTCTTTGAGCTCATACGCACCTAAACGAAGTGTTGCGAGTTCTACACCGTCAAGTGCAGAAAGTTCGCGATCCAGCACAGGGATAAGCAAAGCATCCAATGCTTCATGATTGGCAACCACTTGAGTCAACAATTCATGATAATAGCCAAGATCCACTTTGTGCATGGCATTGTCCACACGTGTACGTGCTTCAATCTCATGCACAGGGTTGTGGCTCATTTGCCATTCATAAATTCCTTGTACGGCAAAACGACGTGCTTTACGTTTTGCAGCATAAGTTGCTTGAAGTGTTTGCGACATAGCCTTAAATAGCCTTTAACAAGTTAACCATTTCAATCGCAGTCAAGGCAGCTTCACTACCTTTATTGCCTGCTTTTGTTCCAGAGCGTTCAATCGCTTGTTCAATACTATCCGTAGTGAGTACGCCATTAATGACAGGAAGACCAGCGTCCAGACCAACTACGCCTAAACCTTTGGCACATTCACCTGCCACGAAATCGAAGTGCGGTGTGCTACCACGAATCACAGCGCCCAAGGCAATGATGGCATCGAAATTACCAGTCGCTGCTAATTTTTTTGCAACGATTGGAAGTTCCCAGGCACCAGGTGCATGAACGACCGTGATATTATCCTCTGATACACCATGGCGTTTCAATGTATCAACGGCACCTTCTAACAGATGTTCAACAACAAAGCTATTAAAACGACCAACTAAAATCGCATAACGGTCTTCGTTCGCGAGATGTAACATACCTTCAATACGGCGAACAGCCATAATAACCTCGATTCTTATCTTAAGATGTGTGTTGTGCGGTGATGTATTCCACCACTTCTAAATTAAAACCTGACAATGCATTAAAGCGTAATGGTGAACTCAGCAGCTTCATTTTTTCTACGCCTAGATCACGCAAAATTTGTGCACCGACACCAATAGTTTGATACTGTTGTGACAGTGCAGCATTGGATTTCACATTTTTGGGTGCTTTTAAAGTATCGAGCGCAGGACCTAGATCTTGTAAATGACGTTGGCCAATCCATACCAGGACACCACGATCACTGCTTGCAATTTCTTTAAGTGCCTTGTCTAAATTCCAAGCCGGTTCGCCGTCCTGTTTATTCAATTTTAATAGGTCCCGTGTCGGGTTAAAGCCGTGGACACGTACAGTCGTTACGCCCTCTTTAGGCTCGCCTTTGACTAGTGCCACATGAATATCCGGGTTACCTAATTCACGGTAACGATACAGGTCAAAGGTACCGTATTCGGTATCAATTGTTTGTTGATCTAAACGTTCAACCGTCTGCTCATTAGTCATACGGTAATGAATCAGGTCAGCAATCGTACCAATTTTCAAGCCATGCTTTTCGGCAAAGACTTCAAGGTCTGGACGACGCGCCATTGTGCCATCTTCATTGATGATTTCACAAATGACTGATGCTGGCTCTAAACCTGCAAGACGCGATAAGTCACAGCCTGCTTCGGTATGACCTGCACGGTGCAGGACACCACCTGGCTGTGCCATCAATGGGAAGATATGACCAGGCTGTACGATGTCCGTAGGTTTAGCATGAGCCGCCACAGCGGTTTGAATGGTATGCGCACGCTCTGCAGGTGAAATACCGGTAGAAATACCTTCAGCTGCTTCAATCGATAACGTGAAGTTGGTCCCGTGTTGAGCACCATTAGCATCTACCATCAATGGAAGATTCAACTGTTGGCAACGTTCTTTACTTAAAGTCAGACACACTAAACCACGAGCATGGGTGATCATAAAGTTGATGTCTTCAGGACGCACGTGCGTGGCAGCAATGACTAAATCGCCTTCATTTTCACGATCTTCATCATCCATCAGGATGACCATTTTTCCTGCACGGATATCTGCTACAAGCTCTTCAACTGTATTGAGCGGCATCAACCTTCACCTTCTTTTTTGATCTTGTTCAGACCGAATCATGACATTATTGGTTGCATAGTCTAACGCTTTTTGAGCAATTTTGCCTATGCTTATTGGTTTCCCTAAACTGACCTTTGTTATACACAGTCTTTTTCAGCAAAGAAAGCCGACTTTATATGGAAGTTTTTAATTTTTGTATTTTTTTTATCCAATTGAAAATATTAAAAAAATCAATGCTTATCATAGAAGGATATATATACTTGTTTTGGATAGTTTTATGATTTTATTGGGATAGAGGGACAGTTATTTTTCTATTTGCGCTAAAATTACCAAGCCAATAAAAAAGCGAACTGAAGTTCGCTTTTGCTTAGACAGGAATTAGAAGAAACCTGCTGGTTTGGTCGAGTAGCTGACGAGCAAGTTTTTGGTTTGTTGATAATGATCAAGCATCATTTTGTGGTTCTCGCGTCCAATCCCTGATTTTTTATAACCACCAAATGCCGCATGCGCAGGGTAAATGTGATAACAGTTGGTCCAGACGCGACCTGCCTGAATCGCACGGCCGGCACGATAAGAGGTATGGGCTGAACGCGACCAGACACCAGCACCTAAGCCATAAATGGTGTCATTGGCAATTTTAATGGCATCATCAAAGTCTTTAAAGGTGGTGACCGCAAGCACCGGTCCAAAAATTTCTTCCTGAAAGGTTTTCATGTCATTGGTGCCTTTAAAAATGGTCGGTTCAATATAGAAGCCTTGACCTACTTCATGGCGTGCTTCACCACCTGTTAACACTTGTGCACCTTCTTCACGACCTGTGGCGATACAACCCAAAATCTTATCCTGCTGTTCTTGCGATGCCTGTGCGCCAATCATGGTGTCGGTATCCAGCGGATGACCGGTTTTAATGCGCTTGACACGCTCAACTGCACGTTCCAGGAATTTGTCGGCAATACTTTCCTGTACCAGTGCACGTGAAGGGCAGGTACAGATTTCTCCTTGGTTGAGGGCAAACATGGTAAAGCCTTCCAAGGCTTTATCTAGGTATTCATCCTCTTGATCCATCACATCTGCAAAGAACAGGTTTGGTGATTTACCGCCCAGTTCCAAGGTCACAGGAATAATATTTTCAGTCGCATATTGCATAATCAATTGGCCGACTGCGGTTGAACCGGTAAAGGCAATTTTTGCGATACGAGGGTTGGTTGCCAGTGGGCGACCGACCTCAACGCCATAGCCATTAACAATATTCAGTACACCGGGTGGTAAAAGATCCTGAATCAGTTCAACCAGCACTAAAATACTGACAGGGGTTTGTTCTGCTGGTTTCAGCACAATGCAGTTACCGGCAGCTAAAGCCGGAGCCAGTTTCCATGCTGCCATGAGAATTGGGAAGTTCCAGGGAATGATTTGACCGACAACGCCGAGGGGTTCATGGAAATGATAGGCGATGGTGTCTTCATCAATTTCTGAAATGCCGCCTTCTTGCGCGCGAATACAACCAGCAAAATAACGGAAGTGGTCGATACATAATGGAATATCCGCATTTAGGGTTTCACGAATCGGTTTACCGTTGTCCCAGGTCTCTGCCACCGCGAGCAATTCCAGGTTTTCCTCTAGACGATCGGCAATCTTGAGCAGGATATTTGAACGTGTGGTCGGTGATGAGCTATTCCACTGGGCTTTGGCGGCATGGGCGGCATCGAGTGCGAGTTCAATATCTTCTACACTGGAGCGTGGTGCTCTGGTAAAAACTTTGCCATCGACTGGGGAAATATTATCAAAGTATTCACCTTTGACCGGCGGCACCCATTTACCGCCAATAAAGTTTTCGTATTGTGCTTTAAATTGAATTTTTGAACCGTCAGTATTTGGATCTGCATAGCGCATATTTTTGTCCTTTCATTGATTGTTATAGCTGTGAGAGAAATAAAGCTGAGAGACGAAGACTCATCTTGGAATGAATAGTTATAGCTAATATAAAGAGCAAATCTGACGCTATGTCGAGGGTTTACAAGCGTGCTACAAAAGGTAACAAAGCGGGGGTAAGAAGATTTCCTTATTTTTAATAAAAATCAAATTATTAGCTTGGATGGATTAAATTTTTAAGGTGTTAAAACATGATATTTCGCACATATAAGCTTGATAAAAAATAACAATTAATACCTGCTTGATGAAAAATCTTTGAGCAAATTTTGGGGAAGGTCATTTATCATTTTCCTTCCCGCTATCTTGCCAATAATGAGGGTTATGACCTGGTCAAAGTCCTTTGGTCTGTAACCATTCAAACAGCTGTTGATAGACCTGTTCCCGTACCGCTTTTTCTGACAGGACCAGGTCATGCAAGCCATTATGAATTTCGCACAAGGTGACATCGCCCGATATTTTGCTGGCATGCTGAATCATATCCTGCACTTCCAGAATCACATCGCTGCTTTGTGCATGACGATTAAATTTTCGTGGATAAGTCGTCTGATGCGAATGCATGATCAGGACAGGAATGCTTAACTGAAGACCTTGATGCAGTTCTTTTTGCGCCTCATGAATGGCATGTACAAAGCTCAAACGCACCATGGGATAACGGACTTTTTTCCATTCGAGGTTAAAGTTCCATTCACCATGATGGCTGGCGTGCAAACTCGGGACATACCACTTATTAAGACGACTTGGGAACAGCAAGTTTGGAAAACGTTTGCCCATTGCTGCCATTCGAGGAATGGCAAATTTCTTTTCCAGACGACTCATATTGAAATCATAAAAGGGACTGTTTGCCCAGAGCGCTTTAATCAGGGGATGATCAGGATGATGTGCTGCATACAAGGTTGTGGTTAAGCCCCCCGTTGAATGTCCGCAAAGCAGCACGGCGTCATGACTTTCCTGACCGATAATATCCAGTGCCTGAGTAATTTCTGCATCATATTCTGACAGGCTATGAACGTTATAGTACTTCTGATGCGGCAAATAGGAGCGACCATATTTACGTAGGTCCAGCGCATAAAAGTCAAAACCCTGCTCATTGAAACGCTCTGCCATTTCAGTCTGGAAAAAATAGTCGATAAAACCGTGGATATATAGCACCGCCTTTTTAGTCGGTTTAGCGGCTTTCTTGCGAACGAGGGTCGCCACCACCTGACCTTCATAATCATTCGGAAGATCTAAGGTGACCTGTTCATAGCCAGCCCCTAAAATATCGGGTTGATAATTTACCTCTATCTTTGTTGTCATTATTTTCTCTTAAATTTTTGTTCGGATTCTATATTTAGATATTTCTACACTAGCGTCAAATAAAAAACAGTATTTTCTAATGAGGAGCTGATCACCTGAAATTAAAGATAAACAGCTCATCAGGATAGAATAAATGCGAGACAAGGTTTCTCTATAATGAAAAAGATGTTTATAAGCTGTTTGTTTATTATTTTGCTGGTAAATATAAGGCTAGAAAATACAGAAAAAGACTATGATCCAATCAATAGAATGCGCTTGTGCTTGGACCACATTGGAGTGTAGAAAGGCGCCATGTATGATACGCACCTCGCTAATGCATGTAATTTTGTATAACGAAGCTAAAATTATGGATGTAAATTGAAGAAAGCAATTTTTATTTTTTAAATCAATAAATCAATTGAAGTAGGGGATTGTGGAAATACCCAGAGAAATAGATATTCAACTAGGCATCTAACTTTAACCTGGCCAAAAGCTGAAAATAAAAAAAGCCCCAATCTTTCGATCAGGGCTTTTTAAAATCTGGAGCGGGAAACGAGACTCGAACTCGCGACCCCAACCTTGGCAAGGTTGTGCTCTACCAACTGAGCTATTCCCGCAGGGTCGAATAATTTTTTACTATTAAAAAACTAAACAAAAAAGAATCTGGAGCGGGAAACGAGACTCGAACTCGCGACCCCAACCTTGGCAAGGTTGTGCTCTACCAACTGAGCTATTCCCGCATGCCGTGTATAATACAGCATGCAAAAACAGGGTCAATAACTTTATGAAAAATCTTGCACCGTTTGCATAAAATAAAATCAATTCAGCCAATTCAGCAATATAAATAGACAAAATTCATGCAAAATTTTGTTAAAACAGAGCCTTGGCAACCTTTAACTCTCCTTGAGCACAGTAAAACTCATGACAGAACAGGGTATACTGAATAGAATTTGGATCATTTGTAATTGCGGAGAAAGGCCATGAGTATTGAACAAGTCTTAAGAGAGCGTCTGGCTACCCTGTTTCCATCTCATCTTGAGGTGGTAAATGAGTCTTCTGGTCACGGTGGCTATTACCCGGGTAAGGAATCACACTTTAAAGCGGTGATTGTGAGTGAAGCTTTTGCAGGCCTGCGTCAGGTACAGCGTCATCAGAAAGTCTATGCCGCAGTAGGCGATTTACTGAGCCCGGAAAAAATCCATGCATTAGCAATCCATGCTTTTGTTCCAGAAGAGTGGAGCGGTCAGGATACGACCAGTCCTGAATGTGCACATGCCCCAAAAAACTAAGAGGAACATATGGAAACCCAATTATTAGTCAAAATTATCCATATGTCAGCGGCCAGTCTGGCAATTATCGCGATTCTGGCACGTGCATTTACCTTGTTTGTTGGTACACAGGGCAATTTACCTAATCCGGTCGCACGCAAGCTATTTGTTGCCTTGCAGCATCTGGCACTTGCCGTAATTGCTTTGACGGGCGTCATTTCGCTAGTGATAAAAAACTTTGAAGTACAACCCTGGTTCTATGCCAAGGTCATTTTATTTCTGGTACTGGTGTCATCTTTGATGAAAGCCTATAAAAAAGATGACTCTGTCCTGTTGGTTCAACGTCGTGCTGGCCTGGTTATTGCAATTATTTCATTAGCTGCAATTATGGCACTGGTGATTATCAAGCCAACTTCTGGCTAGAAAATAACATCATTTTGTTTGGCTAAATTTTAAATAGATTGATAAAAATAATAGGGGGTTTTTAATGCGTACACGTGTGGTGTTTAACCAAAAAGGTGGCGTGGGGAAGTCGAGTATTGCAGTGAATCTGGCAGCAATCAGTGCACATCAGGGGCACAAAACCTTACTCATTGACCTCGATCCACAGGCCAATTCCAGCCAGTATCTGCTTGGTGATGATGCGACCTATTCAGGAGACAAGCCTGCATTAGAACCCAATATTGAAAACTATTTTGATGAAGTGCTGGGCAGCCAGCAGAACAAGGGTCTGATTGGCAATGCCATCGGCTCAATTCTAAAAACCCGCACTAAAGGCCTGGAAAGCTATGTGCACCAGTCACCGTTTAAACATCTGGATGTGATTCCAGCCAGCCCAAGTCTCGGCACACTGGCACATGCACTGGAATCCAAACATAAGATCTATAAACTACGTGATGCCTTACAACAGTTAACGGGTCAGTATGAGCGGGTGTTTATTGATACGCCGCCGGCTTTTAATTTCTTTACCTTATCAGCTTTAATTGCGGCAGATCGGGTGCTGATTCCTTTTGACTGTGATGTATTTTCCAAACGTGCCCTGCATACCCTGATTGAAAATGTCATCGAAACCCAGGACGATCATAATGACCGTCTGGAAATTGAAGGGATTGTGGTCAATCAGTTTCAGGCTCAGGCCAAACTGCCACGTGAGGTGGTGCAACAGCTGAAAGATGAAGGCTTGCCGGTATTGGAAAATATGTTGCCGCCATCGGTGATCATGAAAGAATCCCATCAGAAAAATCAGCCCTTAATTCATCTGGCTACTGATCATAAATTGACTCAGGCCTATCAATCGTTGTTCAATGAGATTGAGCAAAAATAAGATTGATGATTCCAGCATGAAACTCATGAAATTCAGTCTTGGCATCGTGGGCCTGGCTTTGTTAAGTGCCTGTGCTACGACCGTCAAGCCGACCTATGTGTCGCCAACCCAATACCAGTCCTATGACTGCGGTCAGCTGCAAGGCGAATATAACCGTATTCAGCAGTATATCGACAATGGTGTACAAGCGCCGAAACGAACGGGTGTTGGCGTAGGCGTCGGTGTAGGTGGTGGCTGGGGTAGCCATAGTGGTTGGGGCATTGGGCCGAGCATTTCAGTGAATATGGGTCAGTCTTCTAATACCAAGAAGACCGAACTGGCACGTGTTTTAGGTGAGCAGGAAGCGATTGTTCAGGCAGCACGCTATAAGAGCTGCCCACTGATCATTCGCCAGGCTGTACCAAAAACATAATGATGAAGATATAAAATAAAAATGCTGACTGAGGTCGGCATTTTTTAGCATCGCATTCCGGAAAGGGACACTATTTTGTATATAAAGCCGGCTGGAATGACTGCTCGGAACAAATTTATGAGAATTTTCATCTTGTTATATATTGAGCAGATTCGTTAATGTTGCGCCATTCTTTGCGGTAAGTTTGCGTATGATCGAAAACTGGCTATTTATTCTGGCTGTAATTACAGTATTGATGATTCCGGGCCCAGGCAATGCACTGGTTGCCAGTGCGGCACATCAACATGGTCAGGCCAAAACCAGTTTATATATACCTGCTATTCTGCTGGGTTACTTCTATGCCATTAATGTCTGGGCCTTGCTGATACATCTTGCTGTCCCGATCTGGCCGAATTTTCAGGGCATGCTGCATATACTGAGCACAATTACTGTAGGCTGGATGACCTTTCGGCTGTTTAAAGCCAAGCAGCTAGAACAGCATAATCATAAGCACCCGATGATCCGGCCTTGGCAGATGTTTACTGCGACTTTAAAGAATCCTAAAGCGGCTTTGTTTGCTTCTGGTATTTTTCCCATGGCGACCTGGGAAAATCCAACTAATTTCGTACTGGTCTTCGCGATATTTAGTCTGGTGACATTACCGGTGTTTGTCTTCTGGATGGCGTTCGGTCAGGCAATTCTGGCAGGGGAGTCGGAGAAAATAAAAACCGACCTCGTATATAAAGGGTCGGTCCTGTTTGTGCTGCTTTGCCTGATTCCGCTGATCATCAGTATATTTAACTGAGTTCAGCGATCAGGACTTAAGCCATTTTGTTCTTTTTCAGCTTCTGTTGAACAAAACCGAAGATGCCTGGCAATACACTAATAATAATGATGCCGAAGATCAGATAGGTAAAGTTATCTTTAACGATTGGCATATTTCCAAACAGATAACCCAAAATCACAAAAGAGCTGATCCACAAAAAACCACCAATCACGTTATAGCTCAGGAAATATTTATAATTCATGCTGCCAGCACCGGCCACAAAAGGAGCAAAGGTGCGGGCGAAAGGCACGAAACGGGCAAAGATAATCGTCTTGCCACCATGTCTGGCAAAAAATTGCTGGGTTGCTAGTAGGTGTTTTTTATTGATAAAGCGCGATTCAACTTCAAACACACGCGGCCCAATGAACTTGCCAATATGATAGTTCAGCGTATCGCCCAGTACTGCTGCCACAAATAGGAGCGGAATCAGTACCCACGGATCCATGGCCCCAGTAGATGCTGCAAGTGCCCCCGCAGCAAACAGCAAGCTGTCACCCGGCAGGAAAGGCATGACTACCAGTCCCGTTTCTACAAAGATAATCAGGAAAAGAATAGCATAAATCCACACCCCATAATTGGTGATGAATTCAAGCAGATGGTCATCTACATGTAGGATAAAATCAAGCAGTTCCATGGCGCCAGTACAAGCAAAAGTGTGCCCAAATCCTAACAGTGATTAGGCTTAAAGTCAGCATCAAAAGTGGTCTATTTCCAGCCTCATCATTCTAAAAATAAAACGATGAATCTTATTTTGGTTATTAATAATTAAAAATGAAACTTATAAGATGTGCTCATGTTTTAGCAATCATCTTCGAGTTTTTATCATGTTGAATCCAAATCGTATTATCGCCAATCTTGTTGCTCATCCTGTACTTGAATCCGCAACATTCGTGTCTGCACGTGTCTTAATGGCTTATATTTTTATTGTGGCAGGTTGGGGCAAAATCGCTGGCTATGAAGCAACAGTTGGTTATATGCAAGCTATGGGTGTTCCTGCTGAATTATTACCTGTGACAATTTTGCTGGAGTTGGGTGGTGGTTTAGCGATTTTATTTGGCTTGCAGACTCGTATTGTGGCAGCACTTTTGGCTGGCTTTAGCTTAGTGACTGCATTTTTATTTCATGGTACACCTGAGGATGCAGTGAACTTTATGAAAAACTTCGCGATGGCAGGCGGCTTATTGTTATTGGTATTACAGGGTGCAGGTCGCTTCAGTCTTGATCATCTGATTGAGCGCCAATAGCAAAGCCAAAGCAACGATCCAATCGAGCGGTCTAAGACCGCTTTTTTTGTGGATACATAACATTAAACTAGCTTTACAGAATTAAGCTTCGTGCAGTACATCCACTCTGATTAGATAGAATCAGGAATTTAAACCTGTTGTTTAAGGAGTATATTGAATGCAAAAGCAAATTTTAGCTGTATTAATGACGGGACTCGTTGTTAGTGGCGGTGCATGGGCAAAGTCAGATCAGGCCCTCCTTGCTGAAGCTCAAAAAAATAAAGTCAGCATTGCTCAAGCACAAAAAATGCCGGATGAAACTGGTGTGACCTTAACAGGTAAAATTGTGCGTCAAGTTGCACCGCAGAGTGATGATTTTGAACTTCGAGACAGTAGTGGCACGATTATTATTGATGTTGATGATGACCTATGGAAACCGTTGAAGTTAAAAGCGGGCGATAACGTTCGTGTGCTTGGCGAGGTAGATACTCATCGTCAGAAACCTACCGATATTGATGTGATTAGTATCGAAAAAGTGAAATAACCACATTTAAAGTTCTGCTTCAATCTCATGCAATCTTGAATTCCAGGATTGAAGCAGATCTGACAAAAAATTCAGTCTGATCAAGATACAGTGCTAAATATGTATATATTTCAAGCGCCTTGAAACAGTGTGCTTAATGCAGCGAAAAATGATAGAATACGGCGCTTATCTTTCGTTTGCCTTTCTATAGTTGTTTGTCATGACTACCAATACTCAAATCACTGAAGATCGTATCCTGATTTTGGATTTCGGTTCTCAATATAGCCAATTGATTGCACGTCGCGTACGTGAGTCTGGCGTATATTCTGAAATGTTTGCCTATGACATGTCTGAAGAAGACATTCGTGCATTTAATCCAAACGGTATCATCTTGTCAGGTGGTCCTGAGAGCGTTCACGAAGAAGGCAGCCCGCGTGCGCCAGAAGTTGTGTTCAACTTGGGCATTCCTGTATTGGGTATTTGCTACGGTTTGCAAACCATGTCTGCACAACTTGGCGGTAAGGTTGAGCCAGGTACAGTACATGAATTTGGCTATGCAGAAGTAGACATTCAAATCCGTGATGGTCTTATTGGCGATCTTGAAGATTCAGCAGACAAATTGAAAGTCTGGATGAGCCACGGTGACAAAGTGACTCAAATTCCAGAAGGCTTCCAGATTACTGCCAGCACACCAAGCTGTCCGGTCGCAATGGTATCTGATGAAAAACGCCGTTTCTATGGTATTCAGTTCCACCCGGAAGTCACTCATACTGCCAAAGGTAAAGAGTTACTGTCTAACTTCGTTCACAATATCTGTGGTTGCCGTAGCCTGTGGAACTCTGAAAACATTATCGACCTTCGTGTTGAACAGCTTCGTGAACAGATTGGCGACCAAAAAGTACTGCTCGGACTTTCAGGCGGTGTAGATTCATCAGTTGTTGCGGCGCTGTTACACCGTGCAATCGGCGACCAATTGACTTGCGTATTCGTGGACAATGGTTTACTTCGTCTGAATGAAGGCGACCAGGTTATGGACATGTTTGCGAAAAACATGGGTATCCGTGTGATCCGTGCTGATGCTGAAGAGCGTTTCTTGACTGCACTTGCGGGTGAAGTTGATCCAGAGAAAAAACGTAAAATCATCGGCCGTGAATTCATTGAAGTATTTGCTGAAGAAGCACGTAAGCTTGATGGTGTAAACTTCCTGGCTCAAGGTACGATTTACCCTGACGTGATCGAATCTGCTGCAAGCAAACAAGGTAAAGCACACGTGATTAAATCACACCACAACGTGGGTGGTTTACCAGAAGATCTAGCATTTGAACTGGTTGAACCAATTCGTGACCTGTTCAAAGATGAAGTACGTAAATTGGGTACTACTTTAGGTCTTCCATTTGAAATGCTTTATCGTCACCCATTCCCAGGTCCGGGTCTAGGTGTTCGTATTTTGGGTGAAGTGAAAAAAGAATATGCTGACATTCTCCGTTTAGCAGATGACATTTTCATGCAAGAACTTCGTGCTAGCGGTTGGTATGACAAAACTGCACAAGCATTTGCTGTATTCCAGCCAGTTAAATCGGTTGGTGTTGTAGGTGATGGTCGTCGTTATGCGTGGGTCATTGCACTTCGTGCAGTTGAAACTGTTGACTTCATGACAGCTCGTTTTGCTCACCTTCCATACGAGCTTGTAGATAAAATCTCGACTCGTATCATGAATGAAATTGCTGAAGTTTCTCGTGTGGTTTATGACGTATCGTCTAAACCACCTGCGACGATTGAATGGGAGTAATTTAGGGGTTTCAAGAAGCGAAGCTTCTTGCCTAAATTACGCCATGAGCAAGGTTAAAAGCATTGCTTTTAACCTTGCGCAAGATACGCGCGGCAGTATCTGAAAAATGATATATCCAATAAAAAAGGACGCCTAGGCGCTCTTTTTTTGTTTATACTGCATGAAAATTAGACTTTAAAAAAGAGTTTATTGAATGTCATTGCCTACTTATGATCAATTGATGCTTCCTTTAATGAAGTTATTGTTTGAGTTAAATGAGCCTATAAAAATTTCAGATGCGGCAAATATATTAGCTGAACGCTCAAATCTCTCAAAAGACATACTCAATCAAACACTTCCAAGTGGAAAGAATATTTTTAAAGATAGAGTTTCTTTTAGAGATACAAATTGAACGGAGCTTTCATATTTACAAAATCGACCAAGACCGTTTCGATGAAGATATCTTTTTAACTAGGTTCCTATGATTTTAATTGCCCGATCCTTATTCCACGAGCCTTGTGACAGCAGTACGACATTAGGACTGGTTAAAGGGTCATACTGCTCTACTCGGTTCCGTCCGTTGGCCTTGGCCTGATACAGCGCAATATCCGCCTGTTTAATTACGATATACAGGTCCGTTTCACAGGTTTCCAAGATCGCCGCACCCACTGAAATGGTGAATTTTAAGGATTGAACTTGATCAAGAAACACTTCGGTCTGTTCAATGCGCTGCCTTAAACAATCGGCAATTTTTAGAGCATCATCCAGATGCGTATCAGGAAGCAGGGCAATAAACTCTTCCCCGCCGTAGCGCGCCAGAATATCAGTATTTCGCATTTCACTTTGAGCTGTTTTCGCAATGATTTGCAGTACCTGGTCGCCAATATCATGACCATAGTTATCATTAATCTTTTTAAAATGATCGACGTCAAACACGATTAATGAACTAGGACTCAGTGTTCCTTCTTTAAGCCTATGTGTTGGATGTTGCTGAGCCAAATATTCAAAAAAGCGGCGATTATTTAATCCTGTTAGGGAATCGGTATGCGCCATATGCTCAAAAGCCTGACGGTTATATTCGTTCAAGGTATGTTGTAAAAATACAATCCGAGATTTAAGCGTTGAATTCCAGCTGATATAGATACTAAAACTTAGCACCGGCACATAAATCAGAGAAAACAGAACCAGCTGTTGCAGATCGCCTTTAACATTGAAATACACACCCATATAGATCATGAAGGTAATCAGGGCCGAGATGATCAAGGAAGGCCTGAAACGGATATGTACACTTAAATTTGCCAGAACAATAAAGACCAGAGAGGAATATTGATAGATCAGGTTATAATGACTTTCTGACTGATTTAAATTAAAAAACCAGACCGCACTGGCACCAATAATCGAAGTGGGTAGCAATAGATCAAAGAGTGGTAAATTCCGGCTATGCTGGTACATCCAGACCGTGATCAGGGTCATGACTGAGGTAAAACCCAGTTTGGTTACAAGCAACAGGGTGTGGATGTCACGCAGTACATAAATATCCGCAAGGGTATAGGAAGCATAAGCAAACTGTGCAAACAGATTCACCTGAAGCAGATATCTCAGATGCAGCTTTTTCTGATGAGAATAATAGGCAGATTTTAATTGCTGAGGAATACACACCAGAGGATCTTTAAGCGCCTGCTGAATCAGAAGGCGTGACTCCTTATGATATTCCTGTGGCATTCAGCCTTCCCCATAAAAAATAAAATTTTTTATATATTAAGTTTTGTATAAATTTTATTCTATTCCTTAAAAATTCACTTTAAAAGTAGTCATCTAGAATAAATATTTTCGGTTACAAAAAAGGGAGAGTGAGTACAAAGCAACAAAGGAGATAGGCTGGATTGACTGTCTATACGTTTAAGTCACCTCTATGACTGTTCATAAGTTAATATATTTTTCAGTATAAAAATTCTGTAAATCAGATTGAAACGGTGAACTCATATCTGGACGATACACTTCAATCCGGTTACGTCCACTCTTCTTGGCAGCATAAAGCGCCACATCCGCTTTTTTAATCAGATCATCCAGGTCCTGAGTATGGGACTCTAACTCAGCAATACCAATCGAAACTGTAAATTTCAGTACCAGCTCAGGCCGGGCATAGAGATACTGCTGCTGAATCGAATTACGAATGCGCTCGGCAATTACCAAAGCATCTTGCAACTGTGTATCGGACAGCAAAATAATAAACTCCTCACCACCAAAACGTGCCAGTACATCACTATGGCGCATTTCCTTACGCGCTGTATCTGCAATTAACTGTAGTACCCGATCCCCGACATCATGCCCATAACTATCATTGATTTGCTTGAAATGGTCCACATCAAACATTAGCAGACAGGTGCTTGAATATCTTGGCCAGTCATGAATACAGTTTTCTGCCAGATTAACAAAATGCCGGCGGTTATAGAGCTGAGTCAGTTCATCAGTATGGGCGAGATTACGCACCATATGGTAGTTCCATTCATCTAACAAAGTACGGATAAATGCACGACGGGTATGCAGGATATTATTCCAGTTAAAATACAGGCTAAACAGCAACACTGGGCTGAACACGACCATAAAGATAAAAGCTTCCGATAACGTCATTAGCTGCGTCATTGCTATCAGGACCAGCAGGCTGATCAGGATTGAACAATATAGTGCAGCCCTAAATTGAACCTTGATGCAGAGATTGGTAATCAGAATAAAAATGGATGCAGCATACAAGTAATTTTCTACATGTAGGCTGGTAGAAGAGAGCAGGAGCAGGATCCATACTCCAGCACAAAGCGTAGTCCCTATCGGCAGGATCAGATCGAGCAAGCGAATGTTCTGGCTGTATTGAAATAACAGTTCACAGACGATCCAGAAAGCTAAGACCAAAATCACCCGAGTAAACCCAGAAACCATCATCAGGTCGGGGATAATAAAGATATCGGCAAAGAAATATAGCAGGAACACCAACTGTGCCAGTAAGTGGATCTGACGCAGACTATGGTAGTTATGCCGGTACAGATAGTCGTAAAAATGAGGTAGAAATTGCACAGGAATACGGGCGTGCCGATCCACAAGTGCATCTTCTAGCACTTGACGGTTCTTCAGGTCATTCTCGGAAGGTTGCAGTTGTTCCGAAGAATGCCGATTAAGACTCTGCAAGGAAGCCTGCATATTTGCATGCATCCTGCCATCGGCAATCGTCATTTTTCAATCCATTAAAAATTCGCACATATTATGAGCAAATTTTGGGGTCAGGAATCTATGGTCAAACGGATAGATTGCGACGCATGGGGAAGGAAAAAGTAACAAAACATTTTTTCTGCGAAAGGAGAAAGCCAAAACTTAGGTATTATTGAATTAATTATTTGATTTAATTTATAAAAAATTAAATATAAGCCTGTTTCACGTGAAACAATCCGAGATAATTGTTTGTTGCAGTATGTGTAAACCTCACCTTATTAAAATGAAAAATGCTAAAAAAGGTTTGGGTGATCTTTACCTAATCGTTAACTTGAATTTTAAGGATAGATTCAAGATTTAGAGTACCCATGAAAACAAGAAATCAGATCAAGTACAGATCAGACCGTTGAAGTTAAAGATTGTTGCAAATATGACAAGCACAATCCTGAAAGTAGCACTCTTTTTACCGATCTGAATTGCTATGATCTTTTGACCCAGCCGAGTGAGCCAGAACATGTCGAATAATAATGATATCGAACTTTTCAATTCAGATGATTGCACGAAATACGTCAATCAGTTTATTGCAGAATTTCCATTACGCCGTGCTGAAATTGGTCAGGGAACAGTGATCAAGCGTGCGTTACCAAGCCGGTATAAACGGATGATCGGGGCATGGTGTTTTCTGGATCATGCCGGACCTGCTCATTTCCCCCAAGGGGATGGCCTGGATGTAGGACCACATCCACATATTGGTCTGCAGACTTTTACCTGGATGATTGAAGGCACCATGATGCATCGTGACAGTCTGGGCAGTGCGCAGTTACTACGTCCACGTCAGGTCAATCTGATGACGGCTGGTTATGGCATTTCCCATTCTGAAGTTGCACCTGAAACAGAAACTAAAATGCATGCCGCACAGCTCTGGATCGCTTTGCCAGATGATATGGTCAATATGGCACCCGCGTTTGATCATTATCCGGAATTGCCTGTGGTTGAGGATCAAGGCATTGAGTTCACGGTACTGGTCGGGGAATATCTTAAGGCTATATCACCAGTGAAGGTACATAGCGAACTGCTCGGGGTGGACCTGTATGCAGCAGACAGTACCCAAGCCGTATTACCGCTTCATCTAAAATTTGAATATGGTTTTCTGGCACTGGAAGGGACGGCCAGTATCAACGGACATGAACTGACTGAAGATAATATGGTGATTCTGGAACCGGGGCTGGAACAGGTACATGTCGAGATTCATGCCGGAAGCCGTGTACTGTTGCTGGGGGGCGAACCTTTTGAAAGCCCGATTTTACTGTGGTGGAACTTTGTTGGCCGCACGACTGAAGAATTGAAAATGGCACGTGAGCAATGGATTGCAGAACATGAGCGATTTGGCTCGATTCCTGCCTACGAGGGACCACGACTTGAAGCCCCTGCTTTCCCGGGCCATATGCGTCCTTCAAAATAAATGGATCACCATAAAATAAGGAAGAAGAAATGGCCATGCTTGCAAGTGCTCGTGTACATAGTCTGGAAACACCATGGCAGGGACAGATCAGTCATGGCAATCACCAATATCTGACGGATAAGCCGGAAGCTTTTGGTGGTCAGGATCGTGGTCCCGCACCTTATGATTTCCTGCTGGCAGGCTTGATTTCCTGCACCATGATTAGCTTGCGTATGTATGCCAGCCATAAAGATCTGGAGCTGGGGGAGTTTCAGGTTGAAGCCGATTTCTTTGCCAATCGGGAAGGGCAGGAATGGATTGAACGACGTTTAAGTTTTCAAAATCCGTTAGATGAAACATTGCGGCAAAAAATTCTGGAAATTTGTCAAAAAACACCAGTGACTAAAACTTTACTACGGAGTCTGGAGATTCGAACTACATTACTTTAATCTCGCCATATGTAAAGAAGACTGATTGAAATGTAATATAATTCGTAAAGCATTTCACCGGAACCAGATACTTTTTGTTATGCTGAAGCGGCAATAACACGACAATAACAAAAGAGTCTAACATGCGTATCCTACACCATCTTGAGCAGTCCCGATCGTTCCGTATTTTATGGGCATTGGAGGAATTGGGGCTAGATTATGAAATCAAGTTCCATAAACGGCTGCCTAACTTTTCTGCCCCTTCAGAGTTGAAGATGATCCATCCATTAGGGAAGGCACCGATCCTGATTGATGGTGATCAGGTGCTGGTAGAATCTGCGGTGATTTTACAATATTTGCAGGAAACTTATGATGTGGGTATGGAGTTTCAGCCGCTCAATTCTACTACCAAACAGCAGTACCGGTACTGGATGCATTATGCCGAAGGCTCACTGATGCCGTTACTGGTTATGCATCTGGTCATGAATTCCGTTGAGAAGCACACACCATTTTTGCTGCGTCCTATGGCGCGACAGATTACCAGTGGAATTAAAAGTAAATTTGTACAGCCGCGTCTTAAAGATCATATTCAATATCTGGAAGACTACCTGAGCGAGCATGAATATTTTGCCGGTCGATTTAGTTTTGCTGATATTCAGATGAGTTTCCCATTAGATGCCATTCAGACCCGTACGGGTAAACGTTATCCGGCGATTGAAGCCTATCTGGAACGCCTATCTCATCGTCCTGCCTATTTCCGGGCCATGTCCAAAGAAGAAGTATTGAGTTAACAAGCCATTAAAAATAAAGGTGCCAAAAGGCACCTTTTTATTGGGATAAAGTTTCAATCAGTCCGGGAAACTCAAGCGTTCTTTCGGGAAAATCACTTTAAAAGTAGAGCCCTGATTTTCGCGAGAATCAATTTTTAGCTGGGCCTGATGCTGCATCAGTACATGTTTTACAATCGCAAGTCCAAGACCTGTACCGCCGGTACGTCGGCTACGGTCAGAATCGACGCGATAGAACCGTTCAGTCAGACGCGGCACGTGTTTCGGGTCAATCCCGATCCCGGTATCTTCCACCACAAAGTAAGCCGATTCACCATCATCATGCCAGCCCATGGTGACCGTACCGCCTTTTGGCGTGTATTTAATCGCATTGGTGATCAGGTTACTGAAAGCACTGGCAATTTCCATATCGGAACCAATCAGATCACAATGACTGTCAATATCCAGGTTCAGCGTATGACCATAGTCCACGTTATAGGCTTGCGCATCATCAAATAGCTGGTTCATCAGATTGGGCATGTCGATAATCTGATTCTTGGCAATATTTTCGTCATTTTCCAGACGAGACAATAATAACAAGTCATTGACCAAGGCATTCATACGCCGGGTCTGGGATTGCATCTGGTCAAAGGCGCGTTTCCAGCGTGGACTGATATCTTCCTGATCTGTAAAGGTTTCGATATAACCACTGAGCACTGTTAAAGGTGTGCGTAATTCATGCGAGATGTTATCTACAAAGTCTTTGCGCATCTGTTCCAGATTATGCATCCGGGTCACATCATAAGCGACCAAGAGACGGCTTTCACCCCCAAAGCGGGTCATCTTGACCTGTACATAATGGTCTTCAAAGATCGAAGATTGCATCTTGAGACCGTCAGGCGCATCATCAATATGATGATAATAATCAACGAAATTTGGCTGAGAGAGTAAACTCAGAATATTACGGCTTTTATCTTCAGCACTGATGCCGAGCAGACGTTCAGCTGCGGGATTCCACCATTCAATCTGCTGATTTTCATCGATCAGTACCACGGCTTCCTGTAGCGCGCCTAGAGAAGACTGGGCACGATCAATCAGCTCGACCATTTCTGCCTGTACAATGCGTTCCTGACGCTGGGCCTGATAGACATTAAAGAGCAGGGCACCCCAGATGCCATTGATCTTGGGTGGTATGTCATAAGGACGATTGGAAATCCAGTCATTGACCAAATATAGAGAACGGATTTGTGTGACAAAAAATGCTACAAAAGCCAGTACGATACAGACCCAGAAATACCCGATCCCGAAACCAATCAGGCTGCCGATCAACAGGAAAAAGGCCAGAAGGCGTAAATCCTGCTTGGCAAAGTCCCATAAGCTATTGGAGCTTGGCAGTTTATGCCCACGGGCCATTTCAGGAACAGGGTAGGGTTTATACATAAAGCAGGATTTACCTAAGTCAAATTAGCCGAGTGCAACATCAATACGGGTCGAAAAGCGATAGCCGGTTCCGCGTACAGTCTGTACAAAACGGTCGGCGCCATATGGCTCCAGCACTTTGCGCAGGCGTCGGATATGCACGTCAATGGTTCGGTCTTCAATATACACATTGCCACCCCACACCTGATCCAGGAGCTGGGCACGGGTATAGGCACGTTCTGGATGGGTCATGAAGAAGGCCAGCAGGCGATATTCAGTCGGCCCCATATCCAGAATAGTATCATTAAAGCTGACACGCTGGCTTGCAGGATCAAGTAACAGGCCATTGGCTTCAATACTTTTTTCACCATTCAGGCTATTGGTACGGCGCAGTACGGCTTTAATACGGGATACCAGTTCACGGGTAGAAAATGGCTTGGTCATGTAGTCATCTGCACCGGCATCCAGACCTTGAACCTTATGATCTTCTTCGCCTCGTGCAGTGAGCATAATGACTGGAATTTCTAACAGGGTTTCATCGCGTTTCAGGCGACGGCATAAGTCTACACCGCTCACTCCACCGGGCATCATCCAGTCCAGCAGGATCAAGGCTGGACGCTGATCCACAATCATTTGATGAGCCTGTTTGGCATCTTCTGCTTCTAAACAATTGAAGCCAGCCATATCCAGTGCCGTATGGATCATTTCCCGAATTGGAAGCTCATCATCGACGATTAAAATGTAGTCATCTTTCACAGCGCATTTCCTATAAGTCAACGGTGGACCGTTTTATATTTATGACGAGCCTATTACAAAGATTAATTATGACAGTATCATTGCAGAAAGGGATATTTGCCCTGCTTTCGCAAAGATTTGTGACAATTTAAGTTGCTTGATAGAGGAAAAATATCTGTAATAACAATTGATTGAAAAATAGAAAATAAATTAAGAAATAATTGCGCTAAACATTATTTCTTATCTGAAAAAGATTCAAAAAGTGCCAAAAATACAATACTGCACGAGGACAAGACCTCCTCCATGGACTGTTTAAAACCGCTCATGACCCAACGAATGGCAATCTGGGTGACATAACCATTTAAGCCCGTGGATACCAGAGAAATTTCCTGTTCGGAACGGCTCAGGTTCGGCATCATCAGCATGACAAAGGCCTGAATCATGCGATCAAAACGGCCCATGGTTTCGTGAATGGTGGCCTGATTATGCAGTTCCTGTACCAGCATGGCATCGATATAAATGATCCGGGCCATACGTGGATTATCGCGCAATGTAGTGAGCAGGGCAGTCAGACCAGCTTCGATCATCTTTTTAGGATCAGAGGAAGCCTGCATCATGGCTTGCATGACATTTTGCTGCAATTCATCAATCAGTTTTAGAAAAATAGTTTGAAACAGATGCTCACTTTTCTTAAACGATTCATAGAAATAGCGTTCGGTCAGCTTGGCTTCAGTACAGATATCTTTGACGGTTACAGAAAAAAAGCCATGCGTGCCATAAGCTTGAATACCAGCTTCAATCAGCTTTTCCCGGCGTGCCTGCTGGCGTTCAGCCATAGACAGTCCCTTAAACTGACGTTCCTTTGTCATCGTTTTTTGTTGTTTTTCCACAGGAATTGCCGAATTGGTCATAGAATGATTAAGCTCATAAGCACCGAAATTTTGAATATCTTACCAATAAATTGCATTTAGACCTATGTTCTTGATCACCAACCTAGATTGTCCTGAACAGATAAGTCATCATGATTGACAATGAGTATTGTCAAAACTATATTGAAGAGAATTGCTGCATGAAGCACGACAGAACAAGAAATGCTGTCTGGGCAGGCAGTTTCATCAATAAGGGAAACTTATGAAAAATTTTAATAATAAAGTTGCAGCGATTACCGGTGCAGGTTCGGGCATTGGTCAGCAGTTGGCTGTACTTTTGGCGAAACAGGGCTGTCATCTGGCATTAAGTGATGTGAATGAACAAGGTTTACTTAAAACACTTGAACTGATTAAAGACATGGGCGTGCGTGCCACCCTAGACAAGGTCAACGTTGCCAATTTGGAAGAAGTCCGTGCTTGGGCTGAAAAAGTCGAGCAGGAGCATGGCAGTATCAACATGATCTTCAATAATGCTGGGGTCGCTTTGGGGTCAACAGTGGAAGGCGCATCTTATGACGAACTCGAGTGGATCGTGGGGATCAACTTCTGGGGCGTGGTGTATGGCACCAAAGAATTCTTGCCACGCATTAAAAAGACCGGCGATGGTCATGTGGTGAATATTTCGAGTTTATTTGGACTGACTGCGCAGCCAACCCAGTCTGCCTACAATGCCACCAAGTTTGCAGTGCGTGGTTTTACTGAGTCTTTACGTCAAGAACTGGATATTGAAAATTGTGGTGTAAGCGCACTCTGCGTGCATCCGGGGGGAATTCGTACTAATATTGCCAATGCCGCAAAAATGAATGACAGCCTCAGGGCTTTAGGGATGAGCCCTGAAAAGTCTGCGCGTAGCTTCAATAAATTATTGCGTTGTCCGCCTGAAGAAGCAGCGCGTCAGATTTTGGAGGCCATTCAAAAAGACAAACGCCGTTTATTGATTGGTAATGATGCCAAAGCGATTGATTTAATCCAACGTATTTTGCCAACGGGGTATCAGAAGGTCACAGCTTTTGCCACTAAGTTAGGTAAATCTAAGAAATCAGCTTAAATTATTAAAAGTTATGAAATTAAAGTCCGCTTCTGCGGACTTTTTATATCTAAATTTAAGAAATGAAAGACTAGCAATAATTTTTCTTTCTCTCCTCCACAGAAAATAAAATAGTAATTCAAACTAATCTTTTTTATAAAGACTGATCTAAGAGGCTATAGCCGTATTGGGTTGAGTCACTAGATACTGGTTTACTGGACGTTTCAGCCCCAGATTTTCACGCAGAGTATGGCCTTCATATTCAATCCGGAACAGGCCGCGGCGTTGCAGCTCCGGTACAATGAAATTGACGAAGTCATCCAGGCCGGTAGGTGTTGTTGGTGGTAACACATTGAAGCCGTCTGCAGCTTCATTTTCGAACCATTCCTGTAACTGATCGACAACCTGTTCAGGTGTACCAATCAATATCCAGTGACCACGGGCAGAAGCAATATATTCGTATAACTGACGAATACTAAAGTGATGCTTTGCTGTAATCTCAAGCATCATTTGCTGACGACTGGACTTGATCTTAATATCTTCTATGGGGAAGGGGGGCATCCAGATCATAGTGTGAAAGATCAATATCGCCGGCTAAACCAGAAAGTAAGCCCAAGCCGACATCCGGGTGGATCAGGCTATTGAGCAATGCATATTTTTCTTTGGCTTCGTGTTCGGTCTTGGCGACAAATACCGATACGCCTGGCATCACTTTTAAGTCACCGCATGACGACCATATTTAGCTAAGCGGCCTTTAACATCACGGTAGAAAGCCTGTGCATCCGTGAAACTTTGTTGGGCTGTGAAAATCACTTCGGCATATTTCGCTGCCAGTTCACGCCCATCTTCAGACTGACCTGCCTGCACAATCACCGGATAGCCTTGTGGTGGACGAGAGACATTCAGTGCGCCTTGGACATTAAAATATTTTCCTTGATGAAGCGGTTCATGCTGTTTAGCGGCCTCAAAAAAATGACCACTTTCTTTATCGTAGAGGAAGGCATCATCTTCCCAGGAATCCCAAAGTTTCTGCACGACTTCAATAAATTCATCCGCACGTTCATAACGGACTTTGGTATCTGGATGTGAACTAAAACCAAAGTTACGCGCAGTTTCAGCAGAGATAGTCGTCACAACATTCCATGCAGCGTGTCCCTTACTGATATGGTTTAAAGAGGCATATTTACGTGCTAATAGATAGGGTTCTTCATAGGTGGTTGATGCAGTAGCAATAAAGCCAATATTTTTGGTGACTGCTGAAATAGCTGCAAATAAGGTCACGGGTTCAAACCCAACAACTTTGTCACTATAACCTACATTTTTATTATGCTTAGAAGCGCCATGACTCCAATTAACAGCCAAACCATCGGCAAGAAAATAAGCATCAAACAGGCCACGTTCAGCAGTCTTTGCTAGTTCAATTGCATAATCAAGGCTTAAATGCTCTTGGGGCCGGGACGCTGGATGCCGCCAACCTGCTGCATGTTGCGATGTCGTTGGAATGAAGGCACCCAGTTTAATTTATCGTTGGGCCATGCTGAAATCCTGCTGTTATCCTGTATTTCACCAGGTTTATAACAAGGAATAAGCGAGTTTAAAAATATGATAAAATTAAATCCTTATAATGAATATGGAATAAGCATAAAGATGAGATGTATTTACTTCAAAAATAGATAAGTTTTAAATTTATACATACTTAAGCTACTGTTAAATCAGTGCTTCAATGGTTTTCTTTTTCCAGACAAACTGGTAATACAAGCCTTGCATGATACACAGGCAGACAAAAGCCAAAGCATAGCCATACCAGATGCCTTGCAGCCCCCACCAATGGCTGAATAGATAAGCTGCCGGAACTTCAATTGCGATGATGGCGATAATATTGATAATCATCGGTACGGTCACTGTACCGCTGGCTCGCATAATCGAAGCAAAAATCGCACTGGCACCAAAGAACAGAATTGACCAAAGCACGATAAATAGCAGCTGCTGACCCAACACCACCACTTGCGGATCAGTAATAAATAGAGCCATCAGATATTTCGAGAACAGATAGGCCAACACTACCAGACTACCGGTAAACAAGATATTCATACTCAGGGCGGTGCGCGTCACTTTATTGAGTAAGTCATTTTTACCAGCACCAATCGCTTGGGCACCAAAAACGGAAGCAGCAATCGCGATGGAAAGTGCAGGGAACTGGATATAATTCAGCACCTGATTTACTGCACCATAAGCTGCTGTGGCTTCCGCACCATAACGGTTGACCAGGCCGACAATCACCAAACCTGCAGCGGAAGTAGTAATCATCTGAACACCGGTAGGAATGCCCAAGCGCAGAATAATTTTGCTTAAGCCGGGATGATGACGGATATGCTTTAGTAAAGCCCAATCTAGCTTAAGTGGATGTTGTTTATAATTTAAATATAGGGCTAAAAATAACAGGACTGCTATGTTACCAAGAATAGTTGCAATAGCAGGCGAGATAATCCCCATTTTCGGGAAACCGAAATAACCGGCAATCAGAACAGGTGTCACCACCAGACCAACTCCAATCGTCAGGGCAGAGGCAAATAAGGCCGTCGTGCTGTCACCCACACCACGCAGAATTGAAGTATAAATAATATAAATAAAAATCAGCGGGCTACCAGCAAGCATCCATTGCACATAAGGCAGAGACAGATGCATCACATCGGGATCGGTTCCAAGCAGCAGCAGGATCTTCTCTGCAAAAATCACCCCAAAAAATGCAATCAGGCTACCGCCAATTAGGGTCATAAACAGGGTAGAACCAATAACACAGCGGACTTTTTCCAGATTTTTTGCTCCCCAAGCCTGTCCTACTAAAACGGTTGAACCTGCGGACAAGCCAATTACAAAAGCCATCAAGCAGAACAGAATTGGGAAAAAAACCGCAACTGCAGCAATGGCATGTACGCCCAGCATTTGCCCCACAAAAATCGTATTAATCGTACCGGACAAACTTTGCAGGATATTGGTCACAACCAGCGGCAACAGGAAAATAAAAAATGTTTTCCATAGATTTTGCTGTTGAACCAATGCTTGCTGTGCCATAAGACATCCTGTTCTTGATTATTAGAAAGGGAGAAAAAAATAATTATCGGAAATTTGCAGAAAAATAGCCTTAGCTTTTAGGTAACTAAGGCTGAAGCTATGTAAGTGTTTAAATATTTAAATCAAACTTTGGAAAGAATTTCGCCCGCTTGCAGCAAGGTTTGTTCTTTTTTGGCAAAACAGAAACGCAGCAAACGTAAATCTTTTGGTGGCTGTTTATAAAATACTGATACTGGAATCGCCACGATCCCATGTTGATGGGCTAGATACTGACACATAGCAACATCCTCTAAATCTGGTCGAATTTCGCTGTAATCCAGATTCTGGAAGTAAGTCCCCTGTGAAGGTGTCCACTGAAAACGTGAATTCTGAATGGATGAATTAAACAAATCCCGTTTGGCCTGATAGAAGGCCGACAGCTGGAGAATATGCTCAGGATGCTGTTGTAAATATTCGGCCAGTGCCACTTGTACAGGTTTTACACCACAAAAGCTGGCAAATTGGTATACCTGACGGAACAATTTCATTAAGGCCGGGGTAGCTACACAGAAGCCGGTTTTCCAGCCGGTGACATGGAAGGTTTTGCCAAAGGAACCAATCACAAAACTGCGTTCACGTAATTCCGGGAAGGAAAGTGCTGAATAATGTTGTACATCATCAAAGACCAGATGTTCATAAACTTCATCAGAGAGCACCACAATATTGCGTTCACGGATCAGTTCAATCAGCTGTTGCCAATCCGCTTTAGACCAGACACTTCCAGTAGGATTATGCGGGGTATTTACAATAATCATGCGGGTGCGATCATTAATCGCATCCTTGACCTGGTTCCAGTTCACTGAAAAATCCGGATGCTGGAGTGCGAGATGAATCGGTTTAGCACCTAAAACCTGTACCGTCGGCGCATAACTGTCATAACTCGGGTCAAAAATAATGACTTCTTCACCTGCACGCACTACAGCCTGAATTGCGCAGAAGATTGCAATCGTTGCGCCAGGTGTAATGGTAATTTCCTGAGCGGGATCTAGTGATAATTGATCACGCTGTAAATATAAATCAGCGACCAAAGAGCGTAATAACGGTAAACCATCTCCAGGTGCATACTGGTTAAAACCGGATGTGCTTGCTCGTCCTAAAGCTTCAATCAAATCGGGTGGTGCAGGGAAATCGGGAAAACCCTGTGAAAGATTCAGTGCCCCGAGTTGCTGAGCAAGGGCAGACATGGTACTGAAAATCGTCACGCCCAATTCAGGCAGTTTGGACTGGAGATCAAGCATGTCACAACGCTCTTTTGATTGATATAAGCATAAAGTGTAGCAGTAACGATTCTGCTCTGTGAGCACAAATAACAGAAATCATTAGTCATTTTGTCAATAAAACATTAAAAGATTAAAACCTCAATAAAAGAGCTGATGAGTAATAAATTAATGGTTAAATCATGTGAAATAAGAAGCATGATGGACGTATAGGGGGCAATTTTCATAAAATCAGCTGCATAATACTCCTTAAAAATAACTATAAGATGCTAAACAATATTCATACCATCCTTGAGACTCTTGGGCTTAATCTGCAAAAACGAGCCCTACATATCCAGTTTTCTAATCAGGTTTTAAATACACAGGTTTTTATTCAGCGCATTGAAGGTCATCATCAGATTAATGAGGGTTTACAGGCAGAACTGATCTGCCTTTCAACCAATGCAAATCTCGCTTTAAAACAATTTATTGGCTGTCAGGTTGCAGTTGATCAAGTGACTGACCGTGGAGAATTATTTCGAACGACAGGTTTGATTACAGCAGCAAGCCAGGGACAAAGCGACGGAGCTTTGACGCTGTATAAACTGACCCTGCAGGATGCAACTTCCTTATGGCATAAACGCCGCAATAGTCGTGTGTTTATGAATAAAAGTGTTCGGGATATTAGTGAAATTTTATTTAAAGAATGGCAGGCTCGCAGCTCCTTATTTGCAGCACGATTGAGCCTGGATGTTTCTGCCTTGTCACGGGACTACGATGTTCGACCTTTTGTGATGCAGTCAAATGAAACGGATTATGAGTTTCTGACCCGCTTATGGCGTAGTGAAGGCGTTAACTGGCTGATCGATGAAAAGGAAATCATGGTCCCCGTTTCAGCTCAGACCATTCAGCCACAAATTCTACGTTTGATTGATGACCAGCCGCATTTTCAGGCTTTAAAGCGCCGTAGTATCCGTTTTCATCGTAGCCATGCCACCGAACCGTTTGACACGATTACTGGTCTATTGGCAGAGCGCTCTTTAAATCCAACCCTAGTACAAACCCAGCGCTGGCAGGCGGATCAACTGGCTCAGAGTGAAAGTCAGCTACTGCTCAGTAGCCATCAGCATAGTGAAGTACAGGATAATCAAAGCCTGAATCTTGAAGATGTCTGGACCATTAGCCCGGCCTGGATCAGCGACCTGAATGGAGAAGATCAGACGACTTCAGCCAGTTCTGCTCAACTGGATCAACTCAGCCAGCAGCTAAACCAGTCCCATGCCTTGCAGTCTAAATATTTTAAGGCCAGTAGTAGTGTGCGTGATGTACAAGTTGGGTACTGGTTTGAATTACATGATCATCCTGAAATAGATCAACATCCAGCTAATGAGCGTGAATTTTTAATTTTGGGCAAACACTTCTATAACCAGAATAATTTACCCAAAGATATTTTGCTGCAGCTGGATCATTTAATACAGTCCAGCCGCTGGAAAGTATTAGATGATGAAAGACAGAGTAATGAATTGTATTTGGTTCGTCGTCATATTCCAGTCGTACCTGAATATCATCCATTACAGCATCGGCCTATGGCCCATCCACAACGAGCGAAAGTAGTTGGACCTGAAGGTGAAAGTATTTATGTGGATGAATGGGGGCGGGCCAAGGTTCGTTTCCTGTTTACCCGCAGTGATGACCATCAACATGATGGTGGCGCTGGCGCCAATGATAATGATAGTGACTCGGCTTGGGTAGATGTGTTGACACCATGGGCAGGTGAAGGTTATGGAGCAAGATTCCATCCACGTATCGGGGAAATCGTCGTCATTGATTTCTTTGAGGGAGATGTCGACCGGCCATTTGTGGTGGGTCGTATTCATGAAGCTGAACGGCATCAGACGATGTTTGATGTCAAAGGCAAACTGCCATTAACCAAAAAACTGAGCGGTATCCGCTCTCAGGAAGTAAATGGGGAAGGTTTTAACCAGCTTCGGTTTGATGATACGACCGGACAGATTAGTGTACAGCTACAAAGTAGTCATGGGGCTAGCCAACTAAATTTAGGAAACCTAAGCCACCCTAAAGAAGATGAAGTGAGTGATGGGCGTGGTGAAGGGTTTGAGCTTAGGACGGATCAGTGGGGAGCATTGAGGGCGGGGGCTGGCCTGCTGCTTTCAACACATAAACAGGAAAATGCTAATGCCAACCACTTAAATAGTAGCCCGGCTAAAAGCCAGCTTGAATCAAGTTTTAATGATAGTAAGGCCTTAAGTGACGTTGCTAAAAACCAGCAAACTGATCCTTTAGAGGCACTTGATCATCTGACAAATTTTCTGAACCAAATTGAACAGCAGGATCAAAGTACGGCTGAAACCTTTAAACAGGCGCTAATGGTACTTTGTGCACCCAATTCGATTGCACTTTTAACGAATGAAGATTTGCACTTATCGGCTGATAAACAGATTAACCACAGTGCCGCGGATAGCATCAATTTTTCAACCCAGAAATCTTTAATTGCCCATGCTCAGGACAGGATTAGCCTGTTTGCAGCGCAAAAAGGATTCAGAGCCATTGCGGCAAAAGGCAAAATTGAGCTTCAAGCACAAGATGATGCAATTGAAGCTATTGCTCGCAAACAAATCAAAATTATTTCGACTGAAGATCAGATTGAAATTATAAGTCCTAAAGAAATTGTACTGACTGCGGGCGGATCTCAGTTAAAGATTAATGGACAGGGAGTATTTAGTACTACAAGTGGGAAGTTTGAGTGTAAGGCTGGGAAGCATATATTTAAAGAAGGAGCCAAAACTATTTATGAGATTCCTGAATTGCCTAAATCTGGACCATACGCTGTAGATTTTTTATTTAATAGTTTAGGTGGTAGTGGAATTGAAGGTGCTGAAGTAACTATGTTCATACCTGAAAATAAGGAAATTTTATGGGAAGGTAAAACTGATTCTAATGGTAAAACGCAATTATCTATTTCTCAAGAATGGGTTGCTTATGAAGCATTAGTAGGGTTTAAGCAATGGTCAAATATTTTTGAAGATTTAGATACTAAAGATTTAGAAGATGAATTTGATGTGGGTGAGCATGGAATTCAGATTGAAGACATTCAATAATTATAAAGGTGTTCTCTGTGAATTATTATATTGTAAAAAAAGGAGATACATTGTGGGGTATCTCAAAAAAATTTAATATTACAGTACAAAAATTAGCTAAAATTAATAAGTTGAATGGTTCTTCTATTCATAAAATACAAGTAGGTCAAAAAATATATATTGATGAGATCAATGAGATTGAAGCTGAATTAATTTTAAAAATTATATTATTAGATTTATCTTTTAAACCTATTTCAAAAGGAATTGTAAAACTAGAATATGATGGTAAATCAAAAGAAATAAATTTTAAAGATGGTGTAATTAATGATATTGAAATCTTAGATCATTCAAAAGGTTTAAAAGTTTATTACAAAAATATAAAAAGTAATTTTGATTTAATAGCTAATCATAAAACTTTACCAATAGGGAAAAAAGTTTTAAGGTTGACTTCAAGGCAAATGAAAGTCTCCGGCAATCACTATCCTCAATCGGGTATAGTTCAACAGACAATAGAGGAAATCAAAAAATCCTTAAAAAATTTAGCAGATCCTATCGTAAAAGGGATAAATGAAAAGATAGATACTAGTCAACCATCTATAATTTTACCTGAGCCAGTAAATAGTCAAAAAAGGACTGATTCAGGTAATAGTACCCATATAATTGCAAGCCAATTTACAGAAGAGAACTTCATACTCAATACAGTAAATAATAAATATAGAAAATTTGTTATAGATGCTTCGAAACGTCATGGATTTACTCCACATAGTTTAGCAGCTTTAATTCACGCTGAAGCTGCAAAAAAAAGTAATGGGGAATGGGATTCCAAAAGTTTTAATACCACTACAAATGCCGCAGGATTAACACAATTTCTTAAAGGTACTTGGCTTGAACTTTGTAAAAACCAAGAATCTTTAATAGGGCAATATGCTTCAAAAAATAAATATCTTACTGAGGAGCAACTTTTAAATCTAAGATTCAACTCTGAGTTTTCGATTGATGCAGCAGCTGCTTATGCAGTTATAAATTTTAAATGGTCAAAATTACCTTATCAAAAATTAACAGAGCCGAGCTCAATAGCTAAATTTGCTTATCTATTACATCATGAAGGAGCTGGAGGTGCGAGATCATTCATAAATAATAGTTTTTCCCCAGAAAGAGCAAAAATGTTATTGCTTGCACAATTTGGAAATAAGGGTAAACAAAGTGCTTTAGATTATTTGAAAAGATATAACAACGATGCAAGAGTTGCTTATGGAATATGGCTAAGAGCATACATCGATGCACATATTAATATTTATGATTATGTATTGGATAAATCTAAAACTTCTGGAATAAATTTATCTTTAGATGAAACAATTAAAATTTTATTGGGGCAAACTTCTTCACCAACACCAACACCAACACCAACACCAACACCAAGTATCCAAATACAAGAAAATAAAATTGTTGGAGGCAGTGGAATGTGGGTAGATCCTTTAGCAATAAACCAGTTAAGAGTTGCTGGTCTAGCTAATGTAAAAAGTGCTACTTTCGGGAAAGTTAGAAATGGAGGTACTAGAAACCATCAAGGTATAGATTTAGCTGCTGATTCCGGTACAAATATTTTTGCGGTATGTAGTGGAGTTATTGCTATTGCAACAGATAGTGGAAAGGCATATGGGAAAATTATAGTATTAGAAGTAAACATTGATGACTTGCCTGAAAAGCAAAAAACTTATGCATCAAGAAATATTACAAACAGCCATTCAATTTATTTTTTTTATGCACATCTATCTACCATAGATGTTGAAAAAGGAGATGTTGTTGATGCTAAGACAATTTTAGGTAAAACGGGTTCTACTGGAAATGCTAGGGGAATGACTACTATATCAAAAGGGGGACATTTGCATTTCGAGGCAAGGAGTTCAGCATTGCTCGGTACAGGCTTGCAAGGAAGATTTGACCCTATTCCTTTTTTTATAACCAAATTGATTTAGGCACTTAAAATATGAAAATACTTAAATCTATAGTAATAATTAGCAGTAGCTTCTTTTCACTATCATGTCACGCAAAAAATATAGATTGGAATGATTATCAGCAAAGTGCTACCCAAATTAAAGAACCAGTTTTATTTCTGGATCAATTTGGTAGATTCTCTCAATTAGATAAAAATTTTAAATTAAGTTTGGTCGATTATGGGGATAAAAACAAAAAATATTCTGGTGGAGACTACATTCTTAAGAGTTATGGCATCGAGGTTTTAAATAATCAAAAAGAATATATTTTATATCAAAGTACTGTGCCTTTGAAATCAACTGTAGATTTAAAAATACTTTATCAAGATAAAAAAATAGTTGCCTTTCGGATAAGGGAATTTAGTGAATTAGATTATGTGAAAAGACCTTATAAAAAATTTATATCTAATTTTTTTATATATAATAAGTTGTCAAATTTAGTCATTGAAGCTCCAGTGGTAAATTCTTCATCTACTAATTTAGAAAGTGATTATGGGAGTATATTGGCTGGTGATAATTTTTCTTATATTAAAGAAGAGAAAAAATATTTATATAATGCAAATATTAGAGGAAGTGATAGGAAAATTAATGACTATAAATTGATTTTAGATTCAGATTTAAAGTGTTTAACATTTACTCTAGGGTGTGAAAATATTAATTATAGAAATTTTCTTGAAAAATAATTTTAGATTGCTACATTATGGAGAATGTAGCAATCACCGACCTTATAAATTTTACCCTTGCAAAACCTCTTCCAGCAACTCTTCACTCGGTGCAAAGTAATACGCACCATCCATTGGAGTCACGAAGTGGAGCAAGCGGTCATGGATTCCATCGCCAGACGTACCGAACATACGCTCTAACATGGCATCAATAATGTTTAAATCTTTGGTATAGGCAATGAAGAACAGGCCTTGGTCACCCCGACCATCACCATAAGGCAGGGAGTGACGTAAAATTTCCATTTCTTCACCTTCCTCGTCTTCAACTACTGTACGAGCAACGTGTGCATTGGCAGGTTTTACATCATCATCGAGCTCAATTGATTCAAGCTTGGTACGACCCATCACTTGCTCTTGGGCATCAACTTTTAGCTTTTTCCATTTTTCCAGATTATGCGCATAACGCTGTGCAAAAATAAATGAACCATCCTGGAAAATACCGGCATCTTCACCGACTAAAGCGACTTCAGCGCGATCATCCGGGAATTGCGGGTTTTCAGTACCATCGATGAAGCCGGTAATATCACGTCCATCAAAATAGCGGAAGCAGACACGTTCATCCAGCACTTCAACTTGATCGCGAATTCCTTCAAAGAAAGCCTGACTTAAAGCAAAGCAGATATCAGCACGTGCGCTAGCAATATGAATCAGTACATCCGCAGGAATAACTGGCATATCAAATGAACCTTGAATCGGCTCGAGTTGTTTAAAGCCTACAGGAGCTTGGTCATAAAGTTTCGCCCACAGTTCAGGACCAAAAGCCACGCCTGTTTTAATTTGCGCATTAGGATGTTGAGTAATCAGACGATCACGTGTCGTAAATAATTGTTCTAATTGCTCTTTAAAATCTTCAATGCTGAGATCTTTAAGACGTAAAACAATAAAACGAGCATGATCTGAAGGTAATGGCAAAATTACAGATTGGGCTGTCATTCATGGCTCCTGTAATAAAAATTCCTGTATTTAATCGAACTATTGTGCCTGAAGCCATACAGGGTGAATAGTATTCAGATTAAATTTTAGCGAGATTTTGATCTGAATATATTTGAAAAGTCATATAATACGCTTCAAGTTTTCTATCGAGCAGATTCATGTCCTATCAAGTTTGGTTTGCCTACATGCTGGCCTGTTGGGTGATTAGCATTTCCCCGGGTGCGGGCGCCATTGCTTCGATGTCGAGTGGCCTGAATTACGGTTTTCGACATGGCTACTGGAATGCTTTAGGCTTGCAGCTGGCTTTACTGGTTCAAATCGCCATTGTCGCTGCCGGGGCAGGGGTACTGTTTGCGACATCACCTTGGGCATTTCTGCTGGTGAAATGGTTCGGTGTGGGCTATCTGCTCTATCTAGCATATTTACAGTGGACTGCGCCGATGCAGTCGATTGAGATTCAGCATGAGTTAACCCGTAAGTCAGCGGGGAAATTGGTGCTGCATGGTTTTCTTGTGAATATGAGTAATCCAAAGGCAATTGTGTTCCTGCTTGCGGTATTGCCACAGTTTCTGGATCTGTCCAAACCTCAGTGGATTCAGTACGTGATTATGGCAGCAACCATGGTCACCATTGATCTGATTGTGATGGCGGGTTATACCGGATTGGCAGCAAAAGTTTTAAGATTATTGACATCAGCAAAGCAACAAAAAATATTAAATCGCAGCTTTGCCGTGCTGTTTGCCTGCGCTGCAACCTTGCTCAGTTTGGTGCATCAGGCTTAAACATAAAGGTGCATTACACAAAAATAAAAACAATGTGATGTCGCTAGCTTTTGAATATAAAACATAAAAATAATAAAAGAGGTATTCCTATGTCTGGTCAATTCGACTGCGTGTCTATTATTAAAAAACCAACCATCCACGAATATGGCTGTTGTATCAGTCATTGCATTCAGTTGCCGGATGGCACTCAAAAAACTTTAGGTGTGTTCCTGCCGACAGAACAGCCGATCGTGTTTGAAACTGCTGTGGCAGAACGTCTGGAAATTATTTCCGGTGAATGTCTGGTGCAGATCGGTGAGGATGCGCATTATCAGCGTTATGTACCAGGGCAATCTTTCTATGTACCTAAACATAGTCGGTTTAAACTGTTATGCCGGGAAGTTGTGGATTATGTTTGCCATTTTGAATAGGGGGGTGAGCTTACTCAGGTCGAACTTTTAGCTGTTTCAAAAAATCTTGTTCGGTCATCACAATGATGCCGTGTTGTTGCAACAGGGCAGCAGTGACGCCTTGGCCTTGAATTTTTGTTCCAGTAAATGATCCATCATAAATCAGGTCACTGCCACAAGATGGGCTATTGGCTTTGAGGATGGCATGTGTCACTTGAAATCTTCGGGCAAGATCTAAAGCAGCATAGGCACCTTGAATAAAAGTCTCTGAAATATCTGTACCATTTATATCGATAACATGAGCGTGGCGCAGCATTACATCGTGACCATTCCCAGATTGAATCTCGGCAGGCGGGCGGGGGATGGCTAAGCCACCACTGACTTCAGGGCAAAGACTGACATATTGATCAGATAGCAGATGTTGCAACAGTTCCTTGAGCAGACAATCCTGTCCATCGTAACGGACTTTATGACCGAGCAAACAGGCACTAATCAAATAGCGTTTGCTCTGCATGACTTAACTCATTTTCTTAAACTTCTGTATACAGAAGATCAGGGCAAACAGCACTGACATGGTCAGGACAATGGTTAGACCTGTCGAAGTATTGAGGCCTGCACTTGACCAGAGACCAACTGTTACCCCAATCTGAGCAATCACGAAGGCCCAGATCACCATTTGTCTTGGTGAGTTCGCCAGCAAGCGAGCCGTCAGTGCCGGAATGACCAGCAGGGCTCCCATTAGAAGTGAACCTACTGCTCGAAGTGCCAATACGGTGAATAGGGCCAGTAACAACATAAAGATCAGGCGTTGTAAGTTGGCATTCACACCTTCGCTGATCGCCATATCAGGATCAATGGCAATTTGGATCTGTGCCTGCCAGCTTTTATAAATCACAGCCAGTGCAACAATAATCACCACAGCAAAAGTGGGTAAATCATTCCAGGAAATCGTCAGCAAATCACCGAACAGATAACTCAGCAGTTCTGGTCTTAAACTCGGTAAATGCTGAATGAACAATAAGCCTGAGCAGAGCAGGGTGGCGGAGCAGAGGGCAAGCAAAGCATCGTTCGGTAAGCGAGGATCATACAGCACCCATAAAATAGCCACCAGCAACAGGGCAATAAAGGTCACACCGATCCACAGCGGTAGACTCATGGCACCAGCAATGGCAACACCCAATAAAGTGCCATGTGCCATGGTATCAGCAAAGAAAGACATACGACGCCATAGCATCAGACAGCCCAGCGGAGCAGTCAGAAATACCAATAGTGTTCCCATGATCCATGCAGGTAAAAGCAGTTGTAACCAGTCCATCATGGCTTAAGCTTCCGGCTCGGGGTGAATATGCGGTCGTGTATCGTGCTGACAGGGTGCTGCAGAGTCGCCATGGGCACAGTGATCATGATGATGCTGGTAGAACACCCGATTGGTGCCAAAGATCGCCTGATATTCTGGATGCTGCTGCACACTTTCCGGTAATCCGCTACAGCAAATATGTTTATTCAGACAAACCACACGATGCGTGCCTTGCATCACCCATTGCAGGTCATGTGAGACCATTAAAATGGCACAGCCATATTTGTCTGGCAGGCTACGCACATATTCATACAGCTCGGCTTCAGATTGGATATCCAGACCTTGCATGGGTTCGTCTAGAACCAGGATATCCGGCTGGCGTAGTAAAGCGCGTGCTAATAATACACGTTGACGCTCACCGCCAGAAAGCTGTTGAACTTTAGAATTTTCCAGCTTGGCAATACCGGTATCACGGATGATTTCAGCTTTAATAGCTGAAGGACATTTCTCGAGAGCCAATAAGTCTTTTACCCGTAGCGGCAAGCTATGCGAAGGATTGAATTTTTGTGGTACATAAGAAAATTTAAGCTTGCGCGCCGTATTAATCTCACCGGATTGCGGTTTCACAATTCCGAGCATAACTTTAATTAAAGTCGACTTGCCGGCACCATTTGGACCAATGAGTGTGACAATCTCTTTCTCCTGCAAAGAGAAGTCAATGGCTTTTAAGATGTCCCGCTCATCGATATTGACCCAAATTTTAGAAAGTTGAATCAGCGGTACGGGAGTTAGGTTTTGTTGCGACACTGCTGACAGATTCCTGAAATCTCAATGATGCTGTGATGGGCACTAAAATCATCTGAGCTTGCCAATGCGTCGAGCTGATCCAGTAATCCTTGTGCAGATGCTTCTTTTACGGCTTTACATTCAGTACAAATCAGGAAAGCTGCTTGGTGCCCTTCACGTGGATGACAGCATGGAATATAGGCATTAATAGAAGTCAGACGGTGAATAAAACCTTTTTCTAATAAAAAGTCGAGCGTGCGGTATACTGTGGGTGGTGCCGCAGGACGATCACTATTATTTTTAATCTTGGCCAGCAGGTCATAGGCGCCCATGGGGCCTGAAGCATTTAAAATCAGTTCGAGGACTTCCTTACGCAAAGGCGTAAGTCGCGCACCAGTTGCTGCACACAGGCTTTCCGCTTCAGCCAGGCGTTGTTCCACGTTCGGATGATCGTGTACGCCGTGCAATGCGTTGTGGTGTTCGTGCGAACAGGAACCCATAGTTCACCTCAAGTGCGAAACTGAAATTAAAAGAATTTTAAATCTTATCATGAAGCGTTGTCAGTTTCGATTAGGCATAGGTATTTTTGCAAATTTGTTATATTATAACACTTAGTGTTTTTACCGCGATTTTCACCCATGTCCCGTTTCTTTGCGTTCTGTGCCCTGGCTTTATTGAGTACCTTAAGTTGGTCACAAAGTCTGGTGGTTTCTACGCATCCGATTTACCTGATTGCCAAAAAAATTACTCAAGGGGTAGAACAGCCAACCTTATTATTGGCCAATCAGACTGGACATGATGTCAGCCTGACCCCGGCACACCGTAAAACCATTCAGGATGCGGGGCTGGTGATCTGGCTGGGACAGGCCCATGAAGCGCCTTTAGCAAAAGTACTCGAAGAAAGTAATAAAAGTATCGCAATTCTGGATTCCAGCATTATTAATCCTTTACCAATGCGTAATCCGCGTGGTGAAGCATTAAAAAATACGGTTGATACACATGTCTGGCTGGACCCAAATAATGCAGTTCGCATCGGTTTCTTTATTGCTGCGCTGCGTTCACAGCAAATGCCACAGTACCGTGAAACTTACTGGAAAAATGCACGTGCTTTTGCACAAAATATGCTGACGACAGCACAACGTTATCATTCAACTTCTAAACCACGCCCCTATTGGTCATATCATGATGCCTATCAGTATCTGGAACGTCCGCTAAACCTGAAATTTATGGGTGCACTCACCGATGATCCGCATGTGTCACCAACGGTTGCACAGATCAAGTACCTGCAGGACGCCCGCGTACAGACCAAAATGTGTCTGCTGGCTGAGGGACATGCCAATGCCAATCAGTACAGAAAACTGAACCCGGTAGTTTTCCAGCATGTAGACGAAAGCATGAGTGGGGCAGGGGACTTTATCCAAGGCTGGCAACAATTAGCTGATCAAACGAACAAATGTGTGTTAAATTCTCGATAATGATTAAAAAGTGATCGAGTTTTGCTTAGTTTAGAAACGATTGAACCATCGAATTTTTCGAAGCTAAGCTCGGGAAAAGATTGCATGTTAAGGGGTGTAACTCTATAATGCCTGCGATTAAAAATAATCATCAGCTAAACTTGTCAAGCATGCTTGCTGTGAGTGAATAAATAATGAGCCGAACTAGTCGCTTGATTGACCGACGATTAGCGAAAGCTTTAGTCATCTTGCAAGCAGTAATGATACCCGTTTCAGCGTTGTTAGGTTGGGTTCTGAAGGACACAACCGCAGCCTTGAGTGCAGCCTTGGGTGCATTCGTATGTTGGCTGGCGACCTGCTACTTTAGCTGGCAGTCGTTTCGTGCTGCGGGCGCGCGAGCTTCCAAACAAGTTCTATCGAACATGTATAGGGGCATGCTCGGTAAGTTTGCAATTGTGATTGTTGGATTCATTTTGATTTTAAGCAATGTCAAGCCGTTATCCCCGGTTGCATTGTTTTGTGGTTTTATACTCGTTCAAGCCATGTCGTGGGTCGCTCCGTTTTGGGTGTCACGTCTACAAAGACGAGTTTAAGCGCAGCAAAAATTGAAAAGTTTTTTCAGAAATAAGCGAGATATCAAGCAGCACGCGATATTCGTAAGTTTCATTAGTTTTTGACATTGACCAGGTGTGATTTATGGCTGCTGAAGAACATGCCCTTACTTCGACCGAGTACATCAAGCACCACTTGACCAACATGACCTATGGCAAAATGCCGGACGGTACATGGAAATTGGCCGAGAATGGTGCTGAAGCTCAACAGATGGGGTTCACTGCTATTCACTTGGATTCAATGGGTTGGTCAATCGGCCTTGGTATTCTTTTCTGTTTCATGTTCTGGATCGTAGCGAAAGCTGCAAACTCTGGTGTTCCTACCAAGTTCCAGTCTGCAATCGAAATGATTATCGAGTTTGTTGACTCAAGTGTACGCGATACTTTCCACGGAAAATCGCGTTTGATCGCTCCACTAGCGCTAACCATCTTCGTGTGGATTTTCCTCATGAACTTGATGGACTTGATCCCTGTTGACTGGATTCCTTATATCGCTCAACACGTGATTGGTAGCCTTCTTGGTATTGATCCGCACCACGTTTACTTCAAGATCGTTCCATCTACTGACCCTAACATTACCCTTGGTATGTCATTGTCTGTATTTGCGCTTATCTTGTTCTACAGTATTCGTGAGAAAGGCATTGGCGGTTTCGTTGGTGAGCTTGCACTTAACCCATTTAACCCAAGTAACCCAGTTGCAAAAGCGTTACTCATTCCAGTGAACTTGATTCTTGAATTGGTAACCTTCCTTGCACGTCCAGTTTCATTGGCTCTACGACTGTTCGGTAACATGTATGCGGGTGAGTTAATCTTCATTCTTATCGCGTTATTACCGTTCTGGATCCAGTGGGCGTTATCTGTGCCTTGGGCGATCTTCCACATTCTTGTTATTACGCTACAGGCATTCATTTTCATGATGCTGACTATCGTATACTTGAGCATGGCAAGCGAAAAGCATTAATGGTATTGCCTAACTGTCACGGGATGGTTGGGCACAATTTTTTAACTTAATTTGGTATAAAACCTAACCTCTGAGGAATTATCATGGAACTCACTTTAGGTCTAGTTGCAATTGCATCTGCTATCTTGATCGCTTTCGGTGCTTTAGGTACTGCGATTGGTTTTGGTCTTTTAGGCGGCCGTTTCCTTGAAGCTGTAGCTCGTCAACCAGAATTGGCTCCACAACTTCAAACTCGTATGTTCTTAATCGCAGGTCTTCTTGATGCTGTGCCTATGATCGGTGTTGGTATTGGCTTGTTCTTCATCTTCGCTAATCCATTTGTAGGTTAATCAGCTTAATTCCGAAATTCACTATTTGAGGAATTTGCAATGAATATCAACCTCACATTGTTTGGCCAAGCGATTGCGTTTGCGATTTTCGTCGCATTCTGCATGAAGTTTGTATGGCCACCACTAATCAATGCGATTAGTGAACGTCAGCGTAAAATCGCTGATGGCTTAAATGCTGCTGAAAAAGCGAAGGCTGACCTTGCAGATGCGCAAGCACAAGTGAAAGCTGAACTGGACGCGGCAAAAGCACAAGCGGCTCAATTGATCGAACAAGCGAACCGTCGTGCAGCGCAATTGGTAGAAGAAGCTCGTACTCAAGCGTCAGCTGAAGGTGAGCGTATTCGTCAACAGGCTAAAGAAGCTGTTGATACTGAAATCAATTCTGCTCGCGAAGAATTACGTCAACAAGTGGCTGCTCTTGCAGTTGCTGGCGCTGAGAAAATTCTTAGCCAGCAAGTTGACGCAGAAGCTCACAATGCCATGCTGACTCAGCTGGCTGCTAAACTTTAAGAGAGGCGGATTATGGCTGAACTCTTGACGTTGGCACGCCCTTACGCTAAAGCAGCATTTGCTTACGCTTCTGAGCAAGGTACAGCTGACTCTTGGTCAACTGCACTTGAATTGCTCAGTGCTGCGGTGCAAGACGAAGCATTTTCAGCTTATCTAAATCGCCCTGAGTTGACACCTGCTGAGCAGGTGACACTTTTTGCTAAAGTTTTAGGCGAAGACCAAACGCCTGCAGTGTCAAACTTTTTGACGATGCTTGCTGAAAATGCACGTTTGGCTTTGCTTCCTGAAATTGCTGCAGAATATGAACAGCTCAAATCACAGAATAACAATACTGTGGATGTTGTGATTGAATCGGCATTCCCATTGACTTCTGTACAGGAACAACTCCTTACTCACGCATTAGAGAAAAAATTCGAAGCGGCGGTAAATGTTTCTGTAGAAGTTAAACCAGAGCTTATTGCTGGTGTGGTTATTCGTGCAGGCGACCAAGTGATAGATGATTCTGCGCTTAATAAGCTTGAAAAAATGCGTACTCGTCTTCTTGCTTAAGAAATAAGAAGACTGAACTTTAAAAAGATTGAGGTATAGCGCAATGCAACAACTGAATCCATCCGAGATCAGTGCGCTCATTAAACAGCGTATCGGCGATCTGGACACCAGCGCGACCGCTAAAAACGAAGGTACCATTGTTATGGTATCCGACGGTATTGTGCGTATTCACGGCCTTGCTGATGCAATGTACGGTGAAATGATCGAATTCGACGGCGGCTTATACGGTATGGCACTGAACCTAGAACAGGATTCAGTGGGCGTCGTTGTTTTAGGTAACTACTTAAACCTTCAAGAAGGTCAAAAAGCGCGTTGCACAGGTCGTGTATTAGAAGTTCCGGTTGGTCCTGAACTTCTTGGCCGTGTCGTAGACGCTTTGGGTAACCCGATTGATGGTAAAGGCCCTATTGATGCAAAACTGACTGATGCTGTTGAAAAAGTAGCACCAGGCGTAATTTGGCGTCAATCAGTGGATCAACCTGTACAAACTGGTTATAAATCAGTAGATACAATGATCCCAGTAGGCCGTGGTCAACGTGAGTTGATCATTGGTGACCGTCAGACTGGTAAAACAGCTATGGCGATCGATGCGATCATCGCTCAGAAAAACTCTGGCATTAAATGTGTATACGTAGCAATTGGTCAAAAACAATCGACTATCGCTAACGTTGTGCGCAAGCTGGAAGAAACTGGCGCTATGGCGTATACAACTGTTGTAGCAGCAGCGGCAGCGGATCCAGCAGCAATGCTTTTCCTTGCTCCGTACTCAGGCTGTACAATGGGCGAATACTTCCGTGACCGCGGTGAAGACGCTCTGATCATCTATGATGACTTGTCTAAACAAGCTGTTGCTTACCGTCAAATTTCATTGCTTCTTCGTCGTCCACCAGGTCGTGAAGCTTACCCAGGTGACGTGTTCTATCTACATTCACGTCTACTTGAACGTGCTTCTCGCGTATCTGCTGACTACGTTGAGAAATTCACTAACGGTGAAGTTAAAGGCCAAACTGGTTCATTAACTGCATTGCCGATTATTGAAACTCAAGCGGGTGACGTATCTGCATTCGTACCAACCAACGTAATTTCGATTACTGACGGTCAGATCTTCCTTGAAACATCATTGTTCAATGCGGGTATTCGTCCTGCTGTGAACGCGGGTATCTCTGTATCTCGTGTTGGTGGTTCTGCGCAGACTAAAGTCATCAAGAAATTGTCTGGTGGTATCCGTACTGCACTTGCACAGTACCGTGAATTGGCAGCGTTTGCTCAGTTCGCTTCTGACCTTGACGAAGCAACTCGTAAACAGCTTGAACACGGTCAACGCGTAACTGAGCTTATGAAGCAAAAACAATATGCTCCATACTCAATCGCTGACCAAGCTGTATCAGTTTATGCATCTAACGAAGGCTATATGGCTGACGTAGAAGTGAAGAAAATCGTAGACTTTGATGCTGCGTTAATTTCTTACTTCCGTTCAGAACATGCTGCAGTTATGCAAAAAGTTGACGAGACTGGTGCTTGGGACAAAGATATCGAAGCTGAATTCAAAGCGGGTATTGAAAAGTTCAAAGCGACTCAAACTTACTAATATAGCAACTTGCTAATTAGTGTTGGTTTGGTTCACGGAATCAACCTTCGAGGGCTCGAAAGGGCCTTCGAATACTAGGTTAAGCGTATGGCAAATTTAAAAGAAATTCGCGCCAAAGTAGCTAGTATCAAAAGCACGCAGAAAATTACTCGCGCGATGCAGATGGTAGCAGCTTCTAAGATGCGTCGTGCGCAAGAGCGCATGGCTCAAGGCCGTCCGTATGCCGAAAATATGCACCGTGTAATTGCTCACTTGGTTCAAGCGAATCCTGAATACAAACACCGTTATATGGTTGAACGTCCTGTAAAGCGCGTTGGCTATATCATCGTGTCATCAGATCGCGGCCTTGCTGGTGGTTTGAATATTAACCTGTTCAAGAAAGTGGTAAAACACGTTCAACAGCAACAAGAGCAGTCAATTGAAGTTCAATTTGCTTTGATTGGTCAAAAAGCGGTTTCGTTTTTTAAAAACTACGGCGGTAAAGTACTTGGTGCGACCACTCAAGTGGGCGACACTCCAAGTCTTGAACAGTTATCTGGTTCTGTACAGGTGATGTTAGACGCTTACGATAAAGGCGAGTTAGATCGTATTTATCTAGTATCTAACGGCTTTGTCAACGCCATGACTCAAAACCAAAAGATCGAACAGCTTGTTCCTTTAGCAGCTGCTGAAGAAGACAAGACGCTTAACCGTCAATACGGTTGGGACTACATCTACGAGCCTGAAGCTGAAGAGCTTTTAAATGGCTTGTTGGTTCGTTACATCGAGTCTGTGGTGTATCAAGGTGTGATCGAAAACATCGCGTGTGAGCAGTCTGCTCGTATGGTTGCAATGAAAGCTGCAACAGACAACGCCGGTGATTTGATCAAGAACCTGCAACTTATTTATAACAAGCTGCGTCAAGCCGCGATTACTCAGGAAATTTCTGAGATCGTTGGTGGTGCCGCTGCCGTTTAACATATATTAGTTTGAATTGAGGAGACAGCAATGAGTAGCGGTCGTATCATTCAGATCATCGGCGCGGTTATCGACGTCGAGTTTGAACGTAACAGCGTTCCTAAGATCTATGACGCTCTCCAAGTTGACGGTACTGAAACTACATTAGAAGTTCAGCAACAACTTGGTGATGGCGTAGTTCGTACTATTGCAATGGGTTCTACTGAAGGCCTTAAGCGTGGTTTGAACGTAACTAACACTAACGCGCCGATTTCTGTACCAGTAGGTACAGCAACTCTAGGTCGTATCATGGACGTTCTTGGTCGCCCAATCGACGAAGCTGGTCCAGTTGCAACTGAAGAGCGTTTACCAATTCACCGTCAAGCGCCTTCTTATGCAGAACAAGCGGCTTCTACTGACCTTCTAGAAACTGGTATTAAAGTCATTGACTTACTATGCCCGTTCGCGAAAGGTGGTAAAGTTGGTCTGTTCGGTGGTGCCGGTGTTGGTAAAACTGTAAACATGATGGAGTTGATCAACAACATCGCGAAAGCGCACTCAGGTTTATCTGTGTTCGCTGGTGTTGGTGAGCGTACTCGTGAAGGTAACGACTTCTATCACGAGATGAAAGACTCTAACGTTCTAGACAAAGTAGCAATGGTCTACGGTCAGATGAACGAGCCACCAGGTAACCGTCTACGTGTAGCGTTGACTGGTCTGACTATGGCTGAGTACTTCCGTGATCAAAAAGACGAAAACGGTAAAGGCCGTGACGTACTATTGTTCGTTGACAACATCTACCGTTATACACTAGCAGGTACTGAAGTATCAGCACTTCTAGGTCGTATGCCATCTGCAGTAGGTTACCAGCCTACACTTGCAGAAGAGATGGGTGTTCTTCAAGAACGTATTACATCTACTAAGTCTGGTTCTATTACGTCAATTCAAGCGGTATACGTACCTGCCGATGACTTAACAGATCCATCGCCTGCAACTACGTTCGCTCACTTGGACGCAACTGTTGTATTGAGCCGTGACATCGCTTCTCAAGGTATTTACCCTGCGATCGATCCACTTGACTCTACTTCACGTCAGTTAGATCCACTTGTAGTTGGCCAAGAACACTACGAAATCGCTCGTTCAGTTCAAAACGTTCTTCAACGTTATAAAGAATTGAAAGACATTATCGCAATTCTTGGTATGGACGAATTGTCAGAAGAAGACAAACTTATCGTGTATCGCGCACGTAAGATCCAACGTTTCTTCTCTCAACCGTTCCACGTAGCTGAAGTGTTTACTGGTGCTCCTGGTAAACTTGTACCGCTTAAAGAAACGATTCGTGGCTTTAAAGGTCTTCTAGCTGGTGAATACGATCACATCCCAGAACAAGCGTTCTATATGGTTGGTGGTATTGACGAAGTGATTGCTAAAGCTGAGAAACTTTAATTAGTTCCCTAATTTAGGAGATTCTCATGGCGACTATGCAATGTGACGTTGTAAGTGTTCAAGAGTCTTTGTACTCAGGCACTGTAACTATGCTAATTGCTAAAGGTGCTGGCGGCGAGTTAGGTATTATGCCTGGTCACGCTCCGCTGGTAACTTTGCTCCAACCTGGCGCGATCCGCGTTATTTTGGAAAACGGTACAGAAGAATTAATCTATGTATCTGGTGGTGTTCTAGAAGTTCAACCGCATGTTGTTACGGTTCTTGCTGATACAGCAGTCCGTGCAGAAAACTTGGATGAAGCGGCAATTATTGAAGCGCGTAAACACGCTGAACAATTGCTAGCAAATCAAAAGGGCGATTTGGACGCTGCTGCTGCTTTGGCTGCTCTTGCAGAAACTGCTGCTCAGTTGGAAACGATCCGTAAAATCAAAAACCGCGCAATGTAATTGCCGGTTTAAGATTGAAGAAACCACCCGAAAGGGTGGTTTTTTTATTGTAAAAATTCAGTTTGAATCTACTTATCTTATAAGTCTAGTAAAAAAAAGTAGTTGCTTTTTAGATCTGTTAAATAGCTTTTTAACCAACCCGTATAATTATATTTTGTACCACTCGATATAACTTTTACCCTTTCTCAGTAATGTTTTGAACCAATCTGTAAACATTCCCTGAACATAAAAAAAACAATGCTAAGTTAAGTGACTACCCCACATGCAAGCTTGTTTGAATTGATTTAAAGAGGTCGAAAACAAGCAAAACTTATAATTGAAAAAGGGAAAGTCATGGCATATCAATCTATTAACCCATTTACCAATCAAAAATTGAAAGACTATTCGCCACATACAGATGAGCATATACAAAATGCGCTGGATCAGGCAGAACAGATTCTCAAGTCAGACTGGCCACAACAGATTGATCAACGTATTGAAGTACTAAAGAATATCGCGCAAAAATTACGTGAACAAAAAACCGAACTGGCGAAGCTCATGACGCTGGATATGGGTAAACTGATTAAACAGAGTGAAGGGGAAATTGAATCTTGCGCCAAAATTGCCGAATACTTTGCTGATCACGCCAAAGAGTTTCTAGCTCCGGTGTCTTATGAAACGGAACTCGGCGAAGCATGGGTAGAACATCATCCTTTGGGTATTGTGATGGCTGTTGAGCCATGGAACTTCCCGTTCTATCAATTGATGCGTGTCTTTGCCCCAAACTGCGCAATTGGCAATCCGGTCCTGGCCAAACATGCTGGTATTGTGCCGCAATGTGCCGAAGCCTTTGAAAAGCTCGTGCTGGAAGCAGGTGCACCAAGAGGTGTCTGGATTAACCTGTTTATCAGTTCTGATCAGGTTCAAGAGATTATTACTGATCCGCGTGTACAGGGTGTGGCTTTGACAGGCTCAGAAGGTGCCGGAAGTGCCGTAGCAGAACAGGCAGGTAAATACATTAAAAAATCCACCTTGGAACTTGGTGGTAATGATGTCTTTATTGTACTGGATGATGCTGATCTGGAAAAAGCCATTAAAATTGGCTGTCAGGCCCGGGTAAATAACTCAGGCCAAGTCTGTACTGCGGCCAAACGTTTTATTTTGCATGAAAAAATCGCTAATGAATTTAAAGCAGGTATGCTGAAAGCTTTTCAGGAACTGAAAATTGGCGACCCACTCGAACCTGAAACGACACTGGCACCTTTATCATCAGCGGACGCTCTGGAAAAACTGACCAAACAGGTCGATAAGGCGGTAGCGCATGGTGCTACTGTGCTGATAGGTGGTAAGCCTATCGAGCATGCAGGTAACTTTTATGAGCCGACAATTCTGGAAAATATCAGCCGTGATAATCCGGCCTGGTATGAAGAATTCTTTGGTCCTGTGGCCCAGATTTATGTCGCGAAGGATGAAGATGAAATCGTTTCGATTGCCAACGATTCGCATTATGGTCTCGGTGGTGTGATTCACTCTCAAGATATCGAGCGTGCCAAAAAACTGGCTTCACGAGTTGAAACCGGCATGATCTGGATTAACTGGTTTACCGATACCGCACCAGAGCTGCCATTTGGTGGTATCAAAAACTCTGGTTATGGGCATGAATTATCGATTGACGGTTTCAGAGAATTCACCCAAAAACGTTTAGTCGTCGTGAAAAGTCCTAAAGAATAATGACTTTTCTGCCTTATCCTTCCAGTAAAGAAGCGGCTTACTAAACCGCTTCTTCTATTAATCTATATTTAATAGTAATAAACCAGTCTGGTGACTGGTTTATCAGGGAGCCTAGGTCATCTATAAAACTGAGATCAACTTTCCTGTTCTGCTGCCTGGGATTGTTTCTCAGGAATCATCATTGCGGCCAGCTTGATCATTTCAGACTGGATATTTCCCATCTGTTTTTCCAGCTTCTGGAAATCCACCTGACTGAAATCCATCTGGCCATTCAGGAAAGGAGATGCCAATGCTTGCTGGTTGGCATTCATCAGGTTGCTACGTACCTGATCAACTTCCTGACTTTTCAAGTTTAAGCCACTTAAAGTCTGATTAAAGCCTTTTAATTGCTGTTGCAATTGCATTGCGGCGCTTTGCAATTGAGAAGTATCTTTTTCACTGACCGCAGTTTCCAGTTCAGTCTGGGTTTGCTTCAGCTGGGTCACGTAATCACCAGCCTTTAACTGCAAATCGGCCACATCACGTACGATGTAGAACATATTGCCACTTTTAAGGTCTGCAGAAGATTGCTGTACTTCAGTATTTTCTGATACTGCTGTCTGTTCTTCTGCTACATCCTGTTGCTCCGGTTTTTCAGTATATGAAGCAGGGGCAGAAACCTGATCACATCCCAGCAAACTCAATGCACCTGCAAAAAGGGCAAAAGGTAGTACGCTATTTTGGAGAATTTGCTTAAATTTCATTGGGGTGCTCATCATTATTTACTGCTTACAGACATTAATATAGGGATGAAATTTGTAGAAAATGCGGAGAGTTGCAAATGAATAACAAAAAAGGCCTCACTATAGATATTCAAGCATAAAAAAGAGCGTCAAAGCGCTCTTTTTTTCACCGAGGAGAGCAGGGTTTAAGCTGCGATAATTTTAATGACCTTATCGTTAACGACATTCATCAGAATATAGTCGCCATTCACTTTAATCCATTGTTGATTTCTACCTGGCTTGTTGAGTCGTTTATATTTGCTGTGATCCACTTTATAGATTTTACTTTGGTATTGGTTTGGGACTTTTTGACCTACTCGCCAATCACGTGATGGATCAACTTTTTTATAACCCTGTTTATGCTGTTGAGCTGGGTGTTTGTTTAGCTGATGGTGCTGAGGAGCATGATGCTGTTGTTGAGCATGCGACTTGCTATATTGATGATGATCCTGAGGCGCAGCCATGGCTGGAATAGCAACCAGTGCAGTTGAGATCGATAAAACAATTGCTTTCACCAGCGTTTTCATACTTCACCTTTCATTATGGCGGTTTGTTTGTGTATGAGCTCATCATAGGCTGGCAGAGGTGTTTGAAATTGAAGAGAGTGTAGTGTAAATATTAAAATCTGGAAGGAAAATAGAAGAAGTAAATTGAATGATTTTATTAATATACATATCTTTTTTTAATTAAAAAATATAAGCATCTCTAACCATGAGAGATGCTTATATTACTATTGCAAATTATTTAGCCAATTCGGCATTAATTGCATCGATGATACGTGGATCATCTGCAGTAATATCCGGTGCAAAGCGAGCCACTACTTCACCATTTTTATTGACCAGGAATTTTTCAAAATTCCATAGCACTTCAGGTGGCTGGTTTGGAGTCAGGCCGTAATCAACCAGATCTTTCCACCATGGGCCTTCACCGGTACGTTCAGGAATCGCTTGGGTTAAAGCAGCATATAAAGGATGTTTGGCTTCTCCAACAACCGGGATCTTGGCAAATAGCGGGAAATCGACCTGATAGTTTACTGAACAGAATTCCTGGATTTCCTTCTCGCTGCCTGGCTCCTGTGCCAGGAAATCATTTGATGGGAAACCTAGAATCTCCAGACCTTCGGCTTTTTTCTCGTTATACAGCTTTTGCAAGCCTTCATATTGTGGAGTCAGGCCACATTTAGATGCCACATTGACGATGAGCAAAACTTTGCCCTGATACTGATTGAGAGTGAATTCTGCACCCTGAATGCTTAATACTGGAATGTCGTAGACTGAAGTGCTCATATGAAGTCCTGTTTTTGATGTGTTTATCCTGTCGAATGTTGTAACGGGTATTCCGGCTGAGTACAAGTAAAAACATGTAGGGCAGTCGGGTAAATTTAAATCCATGCATTAATTTTATGTGAAAAATCAATTATGCTTGTGCTACACAATAACGGCGTTGAATTGAAAGCTGCTGGCTTGGACTTGCAGACAATGCTGAACCCTACACTTTATGGATGAGTATATGACACAGCGACACAAGGTAGTGTGGTGGGCATTATTACTGCCATTGACTGCGGTACTGATCTGGTCACTGAATATTGTCGTGACCCGCTATGTGACCGACTTTATCTCGCCGGTGAGCATCAGTTTTTATCGCTGGTTTTTTGCCTTTCTGATTCTAACCCCGTTTATTTTGCCGCGGGTGATTCGTGAGCGTGCCCTGATTGTGCCGCATCTGAAACAGCTGGCAGTGCTGAGTGCCTTTGGTCTGGTGCTGTATCAGGGACTGGCTTATACCGCTGCACATTACACCACCGCCACCAATATGGGCATTATTAATGCCTTTATTCCGATTTTTACCATTTTTGTGTCGATGCTGATTCTGCGCGATATTCCGAATCGCTACGCCATTATTGGCAGTCTGTTGTCCTTTGCCGGGCTGATCTATGTGATGGGGCAGGGCAATCCTTGGGGCCTGCTGCATGCCGGCGGCCAATGGGGCGATCTGCTGATGATTATCGCCGTGTTTTTCTATGCCTTTTATGGGGTTTTTCTGAAAAAATGGCAGCTGCAGATTCCGTTAATGCTGAGCCTGTATGTGCAGATTCTGTTTGCGCTGCTGTATCACCTGCCGTTTGTGACCTGGTTGGGTCTTGATGCCATCAATATGACCAATGCCGGCAGCGTTATCTACGCCAGTATTTTCCCTTCATTAATTGCCCCTTTGGTGTGGATGATGGCGATTCAGCGTCTGGGACCGACCCGTACCAGTATCTTTATGAACCTGATGCCGGTGTTTACCGCTTTAATTGCCTTTGTCTGGTTAAAAGAGGCCTGGACCATTTATCACAGTATTGGTGGGGCGATTATTCTGTTCGGAATTGTGCTGGCTCAGAAAAAAACTGTGGCGCCAGTGCTCCTGAAAGCCAAATAGTTGCCCAAAAAACGAACAAACAAACTTAATTTTTTGCTTGAATGATCTCGTGAATAAAGGCAAATAGACTTTAGTCGAGAAGAGTAGCTTTTAGCTTCTTTAAAAAGCACTTTAAAAAGAGCAAGATAATTTGAATTTTTTCAAATAATGATTGATTAATCATAGGTTTAAGCTGTTTTTTAAGAGCTAAAATATATTTGTTTTTTTTAAACTGTTCGCCCATAATACGCTCCATCGCAGATCAGCGACTGTTGCTGAAATGCCCAGAGATTTCGATACCCTCTGGATGTGATAATACACATCCTTTTTTATGCTCAGCCATCCCTATATGGCTGAGCTTTTTTTTACCTTAAAACTTTAGTCGGATTTGAAAAAGCCAAAAAATGAATCCGTGCTTAAGCGCGGATTACTTCACCTGTCACAGCATCAATAATTTTGCTGGGTTCCTGACTCAGTCCTAAATCGCCATTTAAGTAGTTCAGGCTCTCAGATTCTTTAAAGTACTGTTTTGCATCCTGAAGTGAAAGTGCGGGATTTAGACCTGCTGGATTGGCACTGGTCGAAACGATATAGCCTCCAAAAGCCTGACATAAAGCCATACATAAAGGGTGGGTGGTAACACGTACCGCAACTTTAGGATGATTGCCTTTAATCCAGGCCGGAATATCTTCACTGGCAGGTAATAGCCAGGTGGTGGCACGTTCGGATACGCTGCGGTTGGTCCATGAAGCAATAATACGTTCGCGGATTTCTGGTGTCAGTGCTTCTAGTAAATGTTCTACTTGGGAAATATGTCCAGCAAGAAGAATCACACCTTTTTCAATTGGACGCTGTTTCAGTTGCAGAATCTGGTGAAATGCCTGTTCGTTGTGAGGGTCACAGCCCAAACCCCAGACAGCCTCTGTAGGGTATGCCAAGACTTGTCCTTGTTTCAGGAATGTCGCTGCTTCGGCAACAGAGGTGGTGATCATGTATATACCTTTTAAAAACAACAAAGGGCTATTGTGAACCTTATTTGCCTGTACGACAACGTAGAAACATACCGGCTTGTTGTGTACTGAAACCGAGTAATTCCAGTTCCATCAACTGTGCTGTGATTGTGGAAACATCCTGGCTGAGTTGAATGCTGATCTGATCTAGGCCTTGTCCGATCCAGTCGAGCTGGTTGTAGAGCGGAATCAGGTGTGCTGGAATCTCGATCAATCCGGGTTCACTATTTTCTGCTTTGTAAATTTGTTCAGCTGCCTGCCATTGGGTGGCTAATGCCAGATCTTCAACCACCTGGTGTGGATGATCAATCAGAATTGCACCTTCGCGGATGAGCTGGTGACAGCCTTTGTGATTTTCACTGTAGATATGTCCGGGAATCGCAAACACGGTTTTTCCTTGTTCGGCAGCCAGTTTGGCAGTGATGAGTGAGCCACTTTTAAGGGCAGCTTCAGCCACAATAACACCCAGACTCAGTCCACTTACAATACGGTTACGCCGTGGAAAATGATGTTGCAGAGGCGGAGTACCGGGCAAAAATTCTGTAATCACCGTGCCGCCTTGGGCAATGATCTGTTCTTTTAATGGCTGATTTGTCGCCGGATAGGTTTGATCCAGACCCGTACCCATCACTGCAATCGTACGATGCTGCTGCAGCGCTGCCCGATGTGCCGCTTCATCAATGCCTTGCGCCAGTCCACTATTGATATAAAAACCTTGTTCACTTAAGTAGTAAGCAAAATCATAAGCCATCTGACGACCGTGATTGCTCGGTTTGCGGCTGCCCACAATTGCCACCTGTGCCTGTAATAAACTGTCGGCCTTGCCCTGACCAAATACAATCGGCGGTTTATCGGTGTAATGACTCAGTTGCTGAGGATAGTCTGCTTCATTATGTAATAAAATAAAGTCGCAAGTTTTCTGGATCTGCTCCAGACAAAACTGAAACTCGCGCTGGGCATCTTTGCAATTGAAATCCTGAAGCCGCTGGATGTGATTTTTATGAATGCTTAGTTTTAGCCAGGTCTCGACTTGATCCGGCTGAACAGCATCAGCAAGATTTTCATAATAATCAGATAAGCGATAGAAACTGGTGAGGGAATGCTGGACTACATACCATAAGCGAATGTTGTCCAGTTGAGTCGTGGATAACGAATTCAACATATTGAGACCTATCTTGCGTCTTCTTATTTTTATAATGAGTAATGAGGTTAAGATGATGCTGAATCACAGCATCATCTTAAAGTTCTTGTAAATTATTCGTCCAGCAGCGGTGGCTGAATGGTAGCGCCCACTTTGATCGGCAATTCACTGTCTAGGACATAGGCATAGCTGAACTGATCAAACGTTTTGAAGACCATGACATTACCAATACGTTCGCCCGGAAGCTGCACACGCTCTTTGGTTTTTGGATCAGTCACGACTTCACCTTGCTGATTCACACTAAACACATGACCAGACTGAACGCCATGTGCTATGCCACGGTCAATGGTGACAACACTATGACGTGCAGCTGTACCAATTGAACCCAATACACGAATGATCTGACCACCTGAAATGTTGTTTTCCGCATTTACTGGATAGAACAGGGTAGGCAGCATTGGATCATATTCTGGTAGTACCCGGTCACCACGACGGACTTCAGCATTATAGCTATCGGTCAGTTCCAGTGTGGTGATATCACCTTCACCACGGACTGCGATACCAGAAGCAACCTGTTGCAGTTCTAGGGCAGCGGTGTATTTTTTACCATTGGCATCAGTCAGTATATAAGGTTCAGCTTCGCGGTATACTGCATAGCGTTGACCCACTTCCAGGCCATTGCCACGTGCATAAACTTTCTGGCCTTTACCAGCCAGTACACGTTGATCAGCTGTACCCAGAATATAAGGAGTGCCTTCAATAGAGTCTGCTGCCATAATTGTATAGCGCTCTAGCCATTGCTGGATATGGGCTAAAGGAATAACAGGAATAGTATTGTTGAGCGATTCGATACGCACCTGAGGCTGTAACTTATTCGTGCCAAGGTAACGGTTGATAATACCGGCACAGCCATCACCTTCATCTTTACCAATGATTGGGCGGCCCTGGTAATCGCACATCAGCAGACGGTCACCTGGAAAAATCCAGTGTGGATTTTTCACATGCTTATTACCTGCCCAGATTTCTGGCCAGCGTACCGGATTTTTAAGAAAACGCTTGGAAATATCCCATAATGTGTCACCTTTTTTTACCACATAGACATTCGGTGCTGATGCTTTCAGGCTTGGTGGATTGACATTACGAGCTGGTGCTGCATGTGTAGTTGAAATTGTCCCCATACCAACACCCACACAAACTGCAAGTGCGAGCATTTGATTTTTAATCCCCAAGGCACTAAAAGATGGCATGCCCTTCAAAACCTTTTTCATTATCATAATTCCTAAAATTATGTATGTAAGTTGCGTTATAATAACGATCTTACACACAATTTTTTAATGAAGCATTCCTTCATTTGGTTTTTTGATCAATGGCATAATTGAGGACGCAGTATGGCCTTATTACCTATTTTAAGTTTCCCGGATCCCCGTCTTCGTACCATTGCACAACCAGTCGAAGAGGTTACTGATGAAATTCGTCAGCTCGCTGCAGATATGTTTGAAACCATGTATGAAGCGCCCGGCATCGGTTTAGCCGCGACACAAGTCGATCGTCATATTCAGCTGATTGTGATGGACCTGTCTGAAGATAAAGATCAACCCATGGTGTTCATTAACCCCAAAATTACACCATTGACTGAAGAAACACAGCCATACGAAGAGGGCTGTCTATCAGTGCCTCAAATATACGATAAAGTTGAGCGTCCGTCACGTGTAAAAATTCAAGCAATTAATCTTGAAGGTCAAGCATTTGAGGTTGAGGCAGATGGCCTGTTGGCTGTGTGTATCCAGCATGAAATGGACCACTTAAATGGTAAACTTTTCGTGGATTATTTATCACCTTTGAAGCGCCAGCGTGCCCGTGAAAAAATTGAAAAGGCAGCACGTCAGCGTGATAAAGCCAAAGTTGCAGTGAAACGCTAAGTATTTTGTCGTATTGATGCATTGATTATTGCCCAGTTTTTACTGGGCTTTGTTATAATTAACGGTGACAAATTTTTATTTGCCCTTCTCCTATGGTGACACGTGGCGGGTTGCTACTTTCTCTGGCAGCCGTATTTTTACAGATCGCTGTATTCCTGCAGCCTTTGCTACCGAAGCAATATCAGGTTGCTCCGGTCTGTGAAACCATCACGCGTGCACTTTTGTTGCCTTTATCACATGAGCATCACGCTGCTCATTCTCATCATGCTGACCACAGTATTCAGACTACGTTTATAGAAGTTGCCCATGACCATCATGATGCCAATCATCAATGTCAGTACTGTACTGTCTACGGCAATCTGGTCCTGCCACCTGAACTGGATCTAAAAGAAGTACTGGATCGAATTCAGGTTCGACTGATTGCATTTAAACAAGCATTCAGTCATGTCTGGTTTGTTCTGCAACAACTCTTTCTGCTACCACAGGGCAGGGCACCGCCACTGTTTGCATAAATCCACGTTGTTTTTATCTGGGTCTTAATTGACTTAGGCCGTGTTCAATTTATGTATTTAGTGAGATAGAAATGGCTCAGCCTAAATTTTCTTTACAGCCTCTTGCGGCTGCGATTTGTGTTGCTTGTTATTCTTCAATGGTGCTGGCAAATGAAGCTATGCCAGTACAGACCATGGCTCCAATTGTGGTGACTTCTGCTACAGGCAATGATGCTAATGGTCTGATTGTGCGTGCAGATCCTAAACAGCCGATTCAACCCATTCCTGCCAGTGATGGTGCTGACTATCTGCAAAGTATTGTAGGCTTTAGCTCGGTTAATAGTGGGGCTGGTACCAATGGTGATGTCACTTTCCGCGGTATGTTCGGTTCGCGTATTAAAATCTTGACCGATGGAACAGAAAATCTTGGGGCCTGCCCAAGCCGGATGGATTCACCAACCTCTTATATTTCGCCAGAAAGCTATGACCGTATTTCGGTGATTAAAGGACCACAAACGGTTCAGTATGCCAATACCGGTTCAGCAGCTACCGTGATTTTTGAACGCAGCCCCGAACAGTTTGATGAAGATCATCACTATCGCGGTCAGACCAGTGTTTTGGTGGGTTCCTTCGGGCGTCTTGATCATAATGTCGAAGTTGCAGCAGGTGATGAGCAGAAATATATTCGCCTCAATACCAACCGCTCGGTAGCCAACAGCTATCAGGATGGTAATGGCAATACTGTGCCATCAGACTGGGAACGCTGGAATGCTGATCTGGCTTTAGGCTGGACACCCGATGAAAACACTTGGGTAGAACTGACCGGTGGTAAGGCCGATGGTGAAGCGGTGTATGCTGGCCGTATGATGGATGGTTCCAAGTTTGCCCGTGAAAGTTTAGGTTTGCGTGTTGAAAAGAGAAATATCAGCGATGTGATTCAGAAGGTAGAAGGGCAGATCGACTATAACTATAACGACCATGTGATGGATAACTATAGTTTACGTGCTAAACCTATGATGGAAATGGCAACTAACGTTGCACGTAAAACTTTAAATGCGCGTGTTGCGATGACCAGTGACTGGGATAAGATCAAACTGATCTCTGGTGTTGATACGCAAAACAATGAGCATTCGATTCGTAAGACAACAAATGGTGTTTCCTATCAGAATCTACCTCGTATGACCGACATGGAATTTCAATCCATCGGCGCGTTTGGTGAACTGACTTATGATTTGGGCAACGACAATCAATTTGTCACAGGTCTGCGTTTAGATCAGGTGGATGTCGATGCAGTTCAAAGTAATCAGTCTCGTCAGCAACTTTTACCAAGTGGCTTCCTGCGTTTTGAGAACATTCATCCTGAACATGAAGATGGCAAAACCTATATTGGACTGGGTTATGTGGAGCGTATGCCAGACTACTGGGAGCTGTTTAGTCCTAAATCAGGCAATGGAAATACTAATACCTTTAAAAATATCGACACTGAAAAGACTTTACAGCTTGATGTGGGTTATCAGCATTCGCATGGTAAATTCAACTCATGGGCATCAGCATACGCAGGTTTGATTAATGATTATGTGTTAACGACATATAGACCTACTGGCAAGATGGGAATGTTGGAAGCTCACAGCCGAAATGTCGATGCCACCATCGCTGGTGCAGAAGCTGGAATTGGTTATCAATTGACTGATGCGATTCAGGCTGACGTGAGTGCTATGTATGCCTGGGGTGAAAACACGACCAATAATACGCCGTTGCCACAAATTGCACCTTTAGAGGCACGAGTTAACTTGCGCTATATTCAAGACAAATACAATGTTGGGTTATTGTGGCGTGTCGTGGATGGTCAAAACCGTATTAGTAAGGATGAAGGTAATATTGTTGGATACGATCTACAGCCAAGCACAGGCTTTAGCATATTATCGCTAAATGGAACCTATAATTTAGCAGAAGACATCGATTTATCGGTGGGTATTGATAATGTGTTAGATAAAACCTATACCGAGCATTTGAATAAGATGGGAAATGCAGGTGTCGGTCTGGCGGCTAATGAACAATTCAATAATATGGGACGAAATTACTGGGCAAGAATCAGTATGAAGTTCTAATCTGATTAGATTAAATACAAAAAGCAGGACGAAAGTTCTGCTTTTTGCTTTTTTAATTTAATAAAATTTATAAAAATCAAATATTTAATTATTTCAAATATTTCCAAATAAAATAATGAACATTTTTATTTAAATATTTTTTATATATAAAACAGTTATTTATAAATATTGTGGTTTATAAAATAAACACACGTTTCAAATGTTTTAAAAAAGGTGTTGCAAGGCATCTGAAATACTGTAGAATGCA
>NZ_MODX01000018.1:0-66047 GCF_001866125.1 Acinetobacter sp. LCT-H3
AACGTGTGGCTTATTACGTTCAAACTTAGCCTTAGCCATGTTCATCTTCCTCGTTTACGTCGAACACAATTCTGAGTAAAACTCAGCTCCGACATATCGCCTAAAAAAATCAAACGCCCAATACTTGAAAAGCAGACTAAATAGCCTGCTTTTGGAATCTTTTGCAACAATGTTGCGATAAACTGTAATCTGGAGCTCTTATCGAGATTTGAACTCGAGACCTCTCCCTTACCAAGGGAGTGCTCTACCACTGAGCTATAAGAGCAAATATTAGTACTTCAATGGAGCGGGAGACGAGGGTCGAACTCGCGACATGTAGCTTGGAAGGCTACCGCTCTACCAACTGAGCTACTCCCGCACGATGTTGGTACAAACCACTTATTGAAGTCTTAAAATTGGTGGTGAGGGAAGGATTCGAACCTTCGAAACTTTCGTAGCGGAGTTACAGTCCGCCCCCTTTGACCGCTCGGGAACCTCACCATTTTTTACACTTACATCAGTGCTGTTCTTTACTCTACACTAGAAACTCTCTAAGATGGTGCCGGCACACGGATTCGAACTGTGGACCTACTGATTACAAGTCAGTTGCTCTACCAACTGAGCTATGCCGGCGTTTCTTAGTGTTTCGTACGTTTCGTATCGGAACGGTGTGCAGTTTAGCAAAACTCAGAAACCATGCAAGTGTTTTTTTCAAAAAAAACGTCAAAAACTCATAAAATCAAACCATTTGATGATAATTCAACCGCTTTGATCACTGCGCGAGCTTTTATTTGGGTTTCATTCCACTCAGATTCAGGGTTTGAGTCGGCAACCAGCCCTGCTCCCGCCTGAACATAGACCTTATTTTCACGAATGACACAGGTACGAATCGCAATCGACATGTCCATTTCGCCGTGCCAGCCTAAATAACCAACAGCACCACCGAAAATTCCACGTTTTACTGGCTCAACTTCGTCAATAATTTCCATGGCACGGATTTTTGGTGCACCCGAAAGCGTGCCTGCCGGGAAAGTTGCTTTAAAAACATCCAATGCGTCAACATCATCACGTACTTCACCTTGTACATTCGAGACAATGTGCATGACATGCGAATAACGTTCGATCACCATTTGATCAGTCACTTGCACTTTACCGATTTTTGACACCCGACCAACATCATTGCGTCCCAGATCAATCAGCATTAAATGCTCGGCAATCTCTTTTTCATCAGAAAGCAGATCTTTTTCCAATGCCAGATCTTCTTCTTTGGTTTTACCACGCGGACGCGTCCCTGCCAGGGGACGTACAGTAGCAATCCCATTTTCCAGACGAGATAAAATCTCAGGTGAAGAACCGACAATATGGAAAGGTGTCTTGTTTTCTAAGGTCTGCCCTTGTACCAGGAACAGGTAGGGTGATGGGTTAAGGTGGCGTAACGCACGATAGACCTGTAGAGGCTCACCATCGAAATCAGAGACCATACGGTGACCGGGTACTACCTGCATGACATCACCAGCACGGATGTACTCTTTCACTTTTTCAATAGAAGCAAGGAAGTTGCCATGCCCGGTTAATGACTCAAAATGTGGTGGAGTATGTTTTTCTGCTTTCAGACTGATTGGTGTTGCCAGAATATTTTCCAATTCATTTAATTTTTCATGTGCTTTTTCATATGCATTAGCATCATTCGTATCGGCATGCACAATCAAAAACAAGGTATCTTTGAGGTTATCAAATACGATCACTGTTTTAGACAGCATCATCCAGATATCTGGCAAGCCTACCGGATCAGCCTCAGGGACATTATTCAGCTTTGGCTCGATATAACGTACCGAGTCATAGCCAAAGTAACCGACCAGACCACCAGTAAAACTTGGTAAGGCAGGTAAGTCTGCTTGAGTCGGCACTTTAAACTGCGCCTGAAAGTCGCGAATGTATTGGAAGGGGTCTGAACAGTGCTGCTTTGCAATCGAGCCATCGGAATGTTGTACCGTCAGTTCACCTGCGTTACAGGAGAACACGGTAGATTCACCCAAACCGATGATTGAATAACGCGCCCAGTTCTCGCCCCCTTCTACAGATTCAAACAGATAAGCCTGTTGATGCTGTTTAAGGCGAGCGAAAATAGAAAGAGGTGTATCAGTATCGGCCAGGCGCTGACGGTAAACGGGAATCAGGTTATAGCCTTGCGCAGCAAGTTGCTGGAATTGTGCTTGAGTGGTCATTCGGTTTTTCTCTTTAAATTAGGGTTACTCAGTGTGTAAATAGAATTGGACTGAGCGACGCCATCGAAAAACCTTAGAACTATTCATTTTAATTCCCTAATACCCTAATTAAGCCAGCAGTTCACGTAGATCATCCACAATCTCCTGAGGATGGCTGTCTGCTATATTCTCACCATGATTATAGCCATAGCTGACTACAATACAATCTATACCAGCACGGCGTGCAGCTTCGACATCGTTCACCGAGTCACCAATCATCAGCACCTGCTCCTTGCTGACAGCATAATGCTCAACACAATGCAGCAATTGACGCGGATCCGGCTTACGCTCGGTAAAACGGTCACCACCAATAGTGTCATCAAAATACTTCGCCATATCCAAAATATCTAAAATACTGCGTGCAGGCTGTTCGGGCTTATTGGTCACACAAATGAGCTTTTTACCTTGTGCTCTACCCCATTGTAGAAATTCAATAATGCCCGGAAATGGTACGGTATCGACACATGGATCAGCATTGTAGACTTCCAGGAAAGTATTTAGTAATTCCTGATGCTGTGCTGGATCCAAACTTCCAGTCAGGTGCAGTAGTACGCTTTCACAAAACTTCGAAGTACCCTTTCCAATCCAGACTCGTACCTGTTCTTCAGTCACAAAAGGCAATTGCAGCACATTTAAGCTCATATTCATGGCACGATACAGGTCAGAAGCAGAATCCACCAAGGTGCCATCCAGATCAAATAAAATCAGCTCACGTTTATCCAGTTGTGCTACAGACATTTCTACCCTCTTTATGTTTATTCATCACGCAGCCACAAAAAAGGCATGCGATTGCATGCCTTAATTGTAACCAATACTTGGCTTATTTAAAGAATAGCCAGCCCATAATTGCTAAAATCACAATAACAATTAAAGAAATCAAACCGACTGAAGCATTTTTTTGCTGTTCCTTCGCTTCTTCTACACGAGAAACTGGTTGCTCAACAGGAATTGGTGTTGGTTCAGGTTTAACCGCAGATAAATCTATACCTTCAGGAATTGGCGCCGGTTTTGGAATACCGACATTGGTTGGCATACCATCACGAGTCAACTGGACTTCAGCATCACGTTCTTTTAGCTCTGGCATACCCTGATCATTCATCTGATGGGCAGCAGTCTTCTCAGCAGCCTCTTCAATAATACGTTCAGCTGTCTGTTCTAGTTCAGGCTCAACGATGACTTCTTGTGCTGGCTCAAGCACAGAGAATTTCAGGCTGGCAAACTGTACGATATCACCCTGTTTCAGCAATGCTTCTGAATCAATGCGCATATCATTGACAAAAGTACCATTTGAAGAACCCAGGTCTTGTACCCACAGTGCATTTTCCTTTAGCAAAAAGGCAGCATGCTTACGCGAGATTTCTGCAGCCTGCAACACAATATCTGCTGCCTGATGACGACCCACCAGCATGTCACGGTCAATGCTAATTTCCTGTCCCGTCAGATCGCCAGTAATGGCTTGAATTTTCCAAGTCATAACATCCACTTCTCTTTTATTCTGTTACGTTGATCATAACATGCTGTTTGCAACTACCGCACCTCTAGCTTTTCGGACGCAACGTCGTGGTTGTCACTGTATTTCGGGTTTTTTCTACATTTTGTACTGGTTGCACAGATTGCTGTTGCACTACAGGTTCAATTGCAACTGGCGTAGTGACTACTGCCGTCGGCTGTGAGGCTACAGGTGCAGTTGGTACAGTTTGGTAATTCGACCCTACGGGTGTTTTAGAAACAGGGAGACGTTGTTGATATACATCATCCAGGTTTTCTGGCAGTTTGGCAAAATTACCATCCGAATCTAGCGCCAATTGCAAGCTATACAGCTGACTATAGCGCTGCTGGGAAATTTTACGTACTTCATTTTTATCCCCTACAATTGTTGGGTGAATAAAAATCAGCAGATTACGCTTCTGATTGGATTTACCTTCTGAGCGGAATAAACGCCCCAAACCAGGGATTGCACCCAAACCCGGTACCGCCTGACGACCGTAGCTGGTGTTATCTGAAATCAGACCACCGAGCACAATGGTTTGACCATGTTCAGCCAGAATTGAAGTTTTGATCGCACGTTTACTGGTGACCAGATCTGATGCCTGCCCCTTATCACGTGCAACTGCAGAAACTTCCTGCTCGACTTCCAGACGTACGGTTCCATTTTCACCAATATGCGGAATGACTTTTAATGTCACACCCACATCTTTACGCTCAATGGTGGTATAAGGATTGGCAACACCTGCCGCACCCGTAGAAACCGAGCCTGTTACAAATGGAACGTTTTCACCCACTACGATATAGGCTTCTTCATTATCCATGGTCACAATCGATGGCGTAGACAATAGATTCGACTTCGTGGTTTCTTTAAGCGCCTGAATCAGTGCACCATAGAGCTTTCGGGAACCGTCACTGCCTTCACGATAATCACCTATCACGAGTGAGGTCCCAGTACCAATTGCACTGCCTGCCCCTGCTGCACCACCAGTCAGATAGCCGGCAGCAATATTTTTCAGACTGGCACCAAAGTTATCAAAGTTAATCAGACCAATACCACTACTCAGATCACCAAGTGCCCACTGTACACCCAACTGGTCAGCATCCGTACCTTCCACTTCCATAATCGCGGCTTCAATTAACACCTGCTGACGACGCGTATCCAGCTGATTAATCGCCGACTCGATTTCGCGCATCAGTTGTGGATCAGCCTTCACTACCAATGAATTCTGGGTCGCATCAGCAATAATACTGACACCATTGGCATTAAAACTGGTAATTCCTTGCTGGTTATTTCCTAATCCTGAATTTAACTGAATCCCGGAAGTGGAAGCTTCCTGAGACATATTGGATGCAGAGCTGTTATTGCCCAATGTATTCAGCGAAGTTCCTGCGGAGCTGTTCTCTGAAGAAGAGCTCGAACGCCCCTGAGCCTGCCCAGAAACCAGTCCTTGTAAAATTTCAGCCAGGTTTTTGGCACTGGCATATTTCAGGCGAAAGACTTTTAGCCCCCCTAAACGATCCGCTGCAGGCACATCCAGCGTTTCAATAATCTGGCGAATACGCTTACGGGTTGCAGTATCGCCTTTGATGATAATCCGATTGGTCCGCTGATCTGCCATGACTCGTACACGTGCGCCTTTTAAATCCTTGGCAGCACCTGTAGCTGTCATGGACTCAATCAGGCCAATCATCTCCTCAGCCTGACTCGACTGTAAGGTAATCGCTTCCAGATCATTCTGACCGGTACCATCCAGATTACGCACAATGGTTTCCAGCTGGTAAATATTGCTAGCGCGATCGGAAACAATCAGGGCATTGGTTCCCGGTACAGCTGCCAGATGGGCGAACTGTGGCATTAGTGGGCGTAGTGCTGGAATCAGGTCATTCGGATTGGTATTTTCCAGCCAGATTACTCGGGTCACAATCTGGTCACCAGTCGCACGGTTACGGGCATCATACGGAATACCGGAGTTCTTGACGTTATTGTCTGGCACCAGTTTGATGGTATTCCCGGATGGAATCGCCACGACACCATTAACATTCAAGACCCCAAGAAACAGATCATAGACTTCAGCCCGGTTTAATGCCCGGTTTGAAATGACTGTGACATTGCCGCGTACCCGTGGATCAACGGCAAAATTTTTCCCCGTAATATCGGCTACTTCATTAATAAAAGCAGCCAGGTCTGCATCACGCAGATTGATTTTCCAGGTCTGCGCATAAGTTGCGGTACTGACCATAGCCACCAGAGGTGCGGCAACACAAAGCGCCCATGCTGATCGATTATTATTAAATAAAGCCATAAACCTAAATGCTTCCCAACCCTATATGTGATGACACATCACTTTAAATCCTGTTGAATGGTCATCACCTGATCACCACGTTTAATTTCAAGTTTTACCTGGCCCTGCTGTCGTGCCTGTTCCAGCAACTGTACTTCAGATTGTCCTGCAGTGACGGTTTGACCATTCAGGGATACAATCCGGTCGCCGGGTCTGAGACCGAGACGGTTACGTAGCACTGCCGGAGTTCGCGAAGTGACTTCATAACCCCCTTCACCTGCAGAAACTCCCATATTTTCCAGATACTGTTCGCGGTTTTCATTCATCTGCTGAATCGCGCGACCAATCTCATTCTGCGGTGAAGCAGGCTCATTTGTTGGCTGATTCGCTGATCCACCCCAATTTGAGGATGACGATGAACGCCCACTTTTCTGCTCATTACTCTGCCAAGGCTGATTTAAGCCATTTTCCAAGCCCTTAAAGAAAACTTCCTTACTCGCACCATTTTGCTGACGAATGATCACCCGATCCCAGTACACTTCAGCCAGCTCATAGCCGCTATTACCCAAGCTCTCGCCAACACGATAACGATCGACCTGATCATTCAACTTCAATACTGCTGAAGACAAATAGCTTGGACTGGCAACCATCACCCCTTGTAACAGAATATTGAAGACTTCCGCACTTGCCGCACTTTGTCCAGTTTCCTGAAATAAGGCGAAAGAGCTGATATTCGGAATCCGTGACTGCTGTGAGCCCAGCTCTACACGTTCTACCTGTAGGGCTTGAGGCGGTGCAACAACCAGCCAGAATAGGGCTGCCAGTTTCCAGCACAGATACAGAATCAGTAAAACTAAAAGTGCGGGTGCCGCTTTATTAAACGCCTGTAGATCCAGCTGTTTAAATTTATCTATATTGATGGCCATCAGTTTAGGCCTCCCATCAACGGCTGACGGGTGCTGATGACATAAGTGTCCAGTCCAGCTTTACCTTCATAGGAAGGAACATTCAGTAACATACGCTGTGTCAGTTGCACATTCAGCATCAGATCGGGATCAAGTTCAATATTCAGCATTTTCTGATCACGACTATCGCGAACATCCAGCAATAATTTACCTGACTCATCTGCCAGCTTCCCGGCAAGAACAGGAACACTCATCCGCTCTTGACGCTGTGCAAAGGTATAGATCAATTCTCCCCCGGTCCAATTCAACTGACCACTCACATCACTAAAGCCATTTTGTTTCTTATATTTAAAATCGAGCTGCTTAAATTGAATTGCATTGGTTGGCCATTGCCAGTCTGCCAGATTTTTCAAGGTTTCTGGTGCGACCTGTCCTTCCAGATTCCTGGCGACTAGCGTTTTGGTCAGACCGTAAGCCATTACACCGGCAAGTTTAGTATTGCCGCTATGTACTTCCACATTTGCCCCGAGACGCAATAATAGCAAATCCAATGGACGGACCTGCCAGTTGAGGCTGCCACGCAATTGACCTTTTTTCCAGTCAGCACTTCCCTGCCAGATATTGCCACTGACATTATGCAGTACCTGATTATTTTTATAAAATTTTGAAATCAGCCAGGCAGCCGGCACCTGCAAAACCACAAAAATAAAAAAGGCGACTATGGCAAGAATTAACCATTTGAAAGTTTTCGGTTTACTGCTCATCCCACCCCAACCAATCCATCAATTTCAGTTCCTGGTTATGATTCTTTTCTTAATATAAGTACATTATGCATACTTTTTTCACCACGCCAATTGATGGGCATAAAAAAACCAAGCAATGATGCTTGGTTAAAGATATATAGATCATTTCCATGACTGACCTATGACAACATTCACAGTCAAATCTTTAGATCAGAAAATCTTCCAGCTTGGCACCTTGTTCCAGTTCTGCAACCAGCCAGCGTGGCTGTTTACCACGACCTGTCCAAGTTTCTTCCGGATTTGCTTTACTGCGGTAACGTGGTTCTACAGTCTTGCGAGATGATTTCTTGCGCTTAGAGGCACCGAACTCGAGCAACTGCTCAATGCTCATACCTACTTTTTCTGCAATGCTTAATACCTGATTATAAGCATCTTCGATTTCCTGGTCTTTTTTAGACGCAATTAATGCTTCAGCTTCAGCTTGTAAACGCTTTAACTCTTCAACTGATAAATTCGTAATGTCTGGCATCACTCTCTCCATAAAAATAATATTATTCGTTTTATAAATAACTTTTTCATAATATTTAGATTAAATAAAATATTCAATAAAAAAATTTGAACGGATAACAACAAATAATAAAATTAATTACAAAATTAAATAATTTTCTCGTATTTTAAACTGTATGTTCAACCGTATTTTCTAAATTTCTTATTATTTCCTGTACATCTTCAGGAATTGGCATTTTTTGCATGCTATTTTTATTTATACAAACCAGAACCGCTTCAGAAATTGCCACTACACTTTGCTGCTGCTCACTCCATAATAAATAACTCATACGAAATGAGGTAGTGCCTATATCTTCAATACGCACACCGATTTTAAGTTGATCCGGATAAACCACAGGCTTTAAATAGCGACATTGATTCGTAGCCACAACAGTTAATAATGGACCAACCAGTATATTTAATCGATCCAGATAAGCCAGTCGGGCACTTTCAATATAACGATAATACACCGCATTATTAACATGACCAAAGGCATCCATATCACCCCAAGCCACGCGTTGCTCAAAAATCACTGGATACTGCGCAAGTGATTCCATATATTATCCCCTATATTCTTGTATCAATAAAATTGGCATTTGATTCAAACACCTGATTCAGTTGTTGTTGTAACTCATCCTGCCCCTGCAAGGCAGATTTAATGCGCAGATAACTCATACGCACATCATCTGGATAGAGTGCAAGCAGTTGCTGGGCTTCCTCTACTCGACCCGCAGCTTGCAGTACATGCCATTTGGCAAATGTTAAGACCGGCACTGCTGTATATTTTTCTTCCCATAATGAAATTTGCTGGTTAATAACTTCATAATCAGGATTTTGTCGAAGTAATTGTTGCTGAAACCATAAATAAAATACGTCCTGATTAAATTGCTGTTCCAATAAATGCACTGCTAGCGCTTCATGCTCGGCGCTCATTTCAGGCATTTTAAATAACAATTTCAGCCACAGCAGTTTGACCGTATAGTCACGTTTAAATATTTCGTCGCTTAAGTCGATATAGCGCTGTTGCAAGTATTTTAAATCTTCCTGATCCGCCTGTTCAAAAGCCAGTAATAATTGTTCTAGCCAAAGTGTTTTAGTATTTTGCTCTAAATGACCATATTGAGTTGATCTTAAATACAACCAGGGAAACTTTAAGGCAAATTGCCCCCATAATTTGGTTAATCTCTGCTCATAAGCTGATTTAACTTTAAACAGCCAAGGGGATAATTCATGCTGATTTAAGAATTCAAGATGGGTTAATGCCTGCTGACCATCCTGTTGCGATAAGTACACTTCAATACGCTGTAATTCAGCCAGTTCAAATGCCATTGGATTGGACTGATTTAAAGATTTTAAAGCCTCATCAAAATCCTGCTGCCCCCAAGACAAACGTGCATGAATAATATCTTTTAATAATCCAGACTGGGCAAAAGACTGCTGAATAAAATCACGTTGATCCTGTGAGGCATTGAGCAGCCACACCACTGCCAGTTGTTCATAAGGATGTAAATGATGAAAACTGAAAACGCGCTGTTTTTTGCGCTGCTCGCGATTCAGATAACGCGTAACCGCAGACCACAGCATATGCATGACAAAGCTGATCGTAACCAGTAGCGCTGCCAGTATCCATAGACTGGTCTGTACCTGCCAGTTACGCCAGTACATATAGACATACCCTGGTCCGTGACCGTAACTGAGTAGACTTAAAGCCGCAATACCGAGCAGACTGACAAATAAATAGGCAAGCAAAATCTGTTTCATAAGCGATCAGCTCATTAAGGTACGGGCATTCAGAGAAGGAACCGGTGTCAGCGGTATGGTGCGGATCTGTTCCAGCTGTTTAACCCATTGCTGGCTTTTCCCATCCGGTAATTGTTTGAGGACTTCAGCCACGGCACCAAGCGATTGTTGGAAAGGAATTTGTTGACTTTGCTGTAGTGCGTTTTGTGCCATCAATAGACGTAATTGCGCCTCTTTCAACACTAGTCCTCGCTGCATTAACATCGTACTTGGCTGCTGCACAGCTTCAATTTGAATCAGATTGCGCCAGAAGGAACCAGACTCTGCCGGTGTGGCACTGTGCTGGGCTTTTAACTCCCTGGCAATTTCAGCATCCATTTGATTAAGTAAATCCCGGATTTTATTCTGCTGTACCAGACGACTATTGATGAACTGTTGCAACATTACCTGATCTTTACTGAGTACACGCTCCAAACCGTCTAATAAAGCCGGTGCAAGCGTATAATTCGGCAAATCCAGTTGCAGCTGACTGAGTTTTTCCAATGCTGTGCTGTATTGTTGCTGCTGCAAAGCAAACTCAATCAGGCTGAGTTGCTGACGAACCAGTTCGGCATCGTGCGATTCAGGTGCATTAGCTACCTGTGAGTTGGATACAGCTGGTGCATCCTGGCGCTGTTCAGTTACCTGGCGTTTAAGTGCAACTACCTTGTCATTCAAACTGGCATTTTGCTGCTGCAATAGAGTAAAGCTGGAGCTGAGTTCTGTATGGGCCTGGCGCAAACTGAACAGGTCATAACTGATTTTGACCATCCAGGCGAATGCCACAATGAACAGCACGATTAAAATTTTCTTCATGAGTTCCCCAGTACTCGCTTCATCTCCCGTACGATCACATCGCTGCTCAGGTTCTCGAGTTGTATATACTCAAATGCTGCAGCATGATGTTGACGGTATTCCCCTAAAATAGCGGCCAAACGTGGGCCTAAAACTAAATAAATTCCCTTGCTGATCAGGGAGATGTCCTGCTGCATTAGCTGCACCCAGTTTAACCAGCTGGCTTCACTACTCATCAGAACCACATAATGACGATTGTCCTGCAATCGAGGCAAGAGCGCAGCTATAGCCTGCTGTGACTGAACCGGACACTGACGTTGATACAGTACAAAATTTAGTACTTCAACACCCTGTTGACGCAAATGCTCCATCATAAATAATCGACCACCCTCACCTCGCCAAAAGGCTACAACAGCATCTTTTTCAAGACCATCTAGGATCGGTAACTGTAGCATTCCTTCAGAGGTTTCAACCTCAGGCACATGACTTTGAATGCCATATTGTAGCAATGCCTGTTCAGTGCTTCGCCCTACAGCAATCCACTGTATATGGGCCAATGTAGCCAGTTCAATGCCTGCCTGTGCCAGATATCGCATGCCAATCTGCACCGCAGTCGGACTCACCACCACAATGACTTGAGCACAATTCAACTGCTGATACAAGCTATTCAATTCTGCTGAATAAGGCTGTGCAACCAGTTCCAGCAAAGGTAGCTCTACCACAGGAATTTGTGCTGCCTGTAACTGCTGTGTGAGTCGGACAGCACGATCCTGAGGACGAGTATTGATAAACAGCATGAATCTTATGAATATAGTGCTGTAAGCAAATCACCCGCACCTTGGGCCAGTAAATTCTGTGCCAGAGCCACACCGAGCTGCTCCGCCTGATTTACATCACCCTGTAGTTCTGCTCTTAATAAAGTGGCACCATCCACGCTACCCACACGGCCTTCGATGGCAATTTTACCATCCTGTAAAGTTGCATAACCTGCAATCGGCACCTGACAACCACCTTCCAGATAGGCATTAAATGCGCGTTCAGCACGGACACAGGCATCAGTCTCCGCATGTAAGAGTGGCAGGATCAGGTCAAGTACGGCCTGATCACGATCACGACATTCAAGACCAAGCGCACCCTGTCCCACAGCTGGCAAACTGACTGCAGGCTTAAGCGTATGACGAATACGATCTATCAGTCCCAGACGTTTTAAACCGGCACTGGCAAGAATAATAGCATCGTAATTGCCTGCATCGAGTTTCGACAGCCGTGTGCCGACATTACCTCGCAGATCAATGATCTCAAGGTCCGGACGTGCCTTTAAAATCTGGCTTTTACGACGCAGACTGGATGTGCCTACTTTAGCGCCCTGTGGCAGCTCATCAAAGCTGGCATAGGTATTAGACACAAAGGCATCCAATGGGTCCTCACGTTCGCAGATCACTGCAAGACTTAAACCTTCAGGCAGTGCCATGGGTACATCTTTCATGGAATGCACGGCCAAGTCTGCACGACCATCCAGTAATGCAGCCTCAAGTTCTTTAACAAACAGGCCCTTGCCACCAATTTTTGCCAATGGGGTATCAAGAATTTTATCACCCTGTGTCACAAACGTGACCAACTCGACCTGAAGGTCGGCATGCAGTTCCTGCAGACGTGCACGGATATGCTCCGCTTGCCATAGTGCAAGAGGACTTTGTCGAGTTGCAATTTTTAGGGTCTTCATAAATTTCAAATACAGTGAATGAGAACAATAGTCTAAACTTAACCTGATCACTTTAAAATGCAAGTGAATTTATGCAAGTTTCAACTGCAACCCGATCCCATACGCTTCAGAGCTTATGAATGCGTTCACGTAAAAATGGTAAATGGCGCCGACTTACTGCAAGTCTTTCATCCAGCTCACGGCAACGCACCTGATACTGCCCCGAACTGACCACTTCCAGTCCATCCAGATAGTTCACAGACACAAGCGCATTGCGGTGAATCCTGATAAAATTCTGGCCAAATTCCTGTTCCAAGTCCTTTAATGTTTCATCGATCAGGACACTGCCATTTTTATGCCGTACCGTGACATATTTCTGATCAGCCAGGAAATAGTAAATATTTTCCACAGGGACAAGCTCCACCCCGCGATAAGTCTTTGCCGCAATCTGATGGCGGCTGATATTGAGTTCTTCCATATTTTCTTTTTGTTTTAGTTGGCTCATCTGAGCTTGGGTAAGTTTGGTTAAATGCTCGAATACCTGTGCTAACTCCTGTTGCATCACTGGTTTGAGCAAGTAGCCTTCTGCATTCGACTTGAATGCATCAAGCGCATGGTTGTCATAGGCCGTACAAAAAACAATTGCCGGCATTGGGTCAAGCTGGCGCAGATGTTGTGCGCAACGCAGACCGTCCATTTCGGGCATTTGAATATCTAATAGAATGACATCGGGCTCGTGCTGATGGGCCAGATCAAGGGCTTGCTGACCATGGGTTGCGGTTGCAACCACAGTATGGCCGAGCTGGCTGACCAGGCGTGCCAAACGCTCTATGGCAAGAGGCTCATCATCACAGATCAGGATGTCCATTTATCCTCCTTCAGTTAACGGCATGTCATTGTTGTTAAGTTAACTGCATTTTATTGTTATTTATACTGATATTGCACAACCGTCGTAAAAATTCCCTTGCCGGCATAGGTTCTAAAGGTTACTCTCGGGCCATAATAGGCCTTCAAACGCTGTCGAACATTTTCAATTGCAATACCATTTCCCCGCTTTAATGCTGCATGATCCTGTGAATATGGGTTTGTTATAATAATATTAATTTGATTTTGCAGGATTTCAATCAATACGCTTATCGTACTCTTTGTTAGAATTTTTTCAACTCCATGGAAAATACTATTTTCTAATAGGGGTTGTAAAGTCAGTAATGGAATTTGGACTTGTGAGTATAAGTCTTTGTTTTCTAATTTCCATTCAAGCTGCAAACGATCACCAAGCCGGATTTGCTCAATCTCCAGATAACGTTGGCACAAATCGATTTCTTCTTGCAAGCTGACCAGCTTTAATTCCTGAAAGCTGGCACGAAACAGTCGGGACAGATTGAGCAGCATATGTTCCGCTTTATCGGGATCAATGCTGATCAGGCTGATAGCACTATTTAAACTATTAAATAAAAAATGTGGTTGAATCCGGGCCTGCATGGCCTGAATCCGTGAATTTAACTCGCTATGGCGTTGACGTGTCCATTGCTCCCTTAAGTAAAGATAACGAAAACACAAAGTTCCGAGCAAAATTCCAAAACTCAGGTGCATTCCGACCTGCTTAAAAGCAATTTCAGATGTAAGATCATACAGATGAAAATTTATGCCAAAATGTATCAGAATGTTTAAACTAACTGTCGTTACCAGCACGATAGCCTGTAATAACAAGAATCCGGTAATCAATGCAGATTTGATCCCCATACGATCAAAATACTGGTGAAACAGTTCTACACAAGCCGCAAATGATAGCAACACCCAGTTAATATAGAGGATGTATTGCAGCAAGTGCATAAAATTGAGCGCTTGCCAGGACTGGGCTTCTGCCAGACTCAGTACCAAAGCCAAAACATTACCGCCAACAAACAGTTCCAGCAGATAACGCCAATTGCCAATCTGGCCAAAAAAATAAGAAGATTGTTGCTGCCCCATCGGATCTGTAACAGATTGAGCAGATGGGACTTCGGCAACAGCCGTTGAATTTGCTATACTCTTTTTCGTTCTACTGCTTTTAATCTTATTGAGCCGACATGACCACATCTTCTAATTCCTCAAATCCATCACAAGCCCAGACTTCGGGTATGTGGGGCGGTCGTTTCTCTGAAGCGACTGATGCTTTTGTTGCTGAATTTACAGCATCTGTACAATTTGACCAACGTTTTTATAAACAAGATATTGCGGGTTCAATTGCGCATGCAACCATGCTTGCAAAAGTGGGCGTGCTGACTGAACAAGAACGTGATGACATCATTGAAGGCCTGACTGCGATTAAGGCAGATATTGAAGCAGGTAATTTCGAGTGGCGCATTGACCTTGAAGATGTGCACATGAACATTGAGTCACGTCTGACTCAGCGTATCGGCATTACAGGTAAAAAATTACATACTGGCCGTAGCCGTAATGACCAGGTGGCAACCGACATCCGCCTTTATGTCCGTGATGAAATTGATGCCATCCTAAAATTATTAGAGAAATTACAAAAAGGCATCCTGGGTCTGGCAGCGAAAAATACCAATACCATCATGCCAGGTTTTACCCATCTGCAAACTGCACAGCCAGTAACTTTTGGTCACCACTTGATGGCTTGGTTTGAAATGCTGGTACGTGACTCTGAGCGTCTGATTGATTGCCGTAAACGTGTTAACCGTATGCCACTCGGTTCTGCTGCTCTGGCAGGTACGACTTACCCGATTGACCGTGCTTATACCGCTGAGCTTCTAGGTTTTGAAGCTGTAGCTGAAAACTCACTTGATGCTGTTTCTGACCGTGACTTTGGTATCGAATTCAATGCAGCAGCATCTTTAATCATGATGCACCTGTCTCGCATGTCTGAAGAAATGATCCTGTGGACATCGGCTCAGTTCAAGTTCGTAAATATTCCAGACCGTTTCTGCACTGGTTCTTCGATCATGCCACAGAAGAAAAACCCAGATGTACCTGAACTGATCCGTGGTAAAACCGGCCGTGTATATGGTGATCTGATGAGCTTGTTGACCCTAATGAAAGGTCAGCCATTAGCCTACAATAAAGACAATCAGGAAGACAAAGAACCACTATTTGATGCAATTGATACCGTTCGTGGTTCATTGATGGCATTTGCGGATATGATTCCTGCATTGGTTCCAAATATCGAAATCATGCGTGAAGCAGCGCTTCGTGGTTTCTCGACTGCAACTGACCTTGCAGATTACCTGGTGAAAAATGGTGTTGCTTTCCGTGATGCACATGAGATTGTAGGTAAAGCCGTTGCGCTTGGTGTTCAGGAAGGCAAAGACTTGTCTGAACTCACCCTTGAACAATTACAGCAATTCTCTGACCTAATCCAGGCAGATGTATTTGAAAAAGCGTTAACTTTAGAAGCCTCTGTAAATGCGCGTAACCACATTGGTGGTACTGCACCTGTACAAGTCGCAGCAGCAATCGAACGTGCTTATGCACGTCTGGAAAAACTTTACGCTTAATTGCGCTATCTTAAATTCGGAGTATTGATATGTCTCGACAAGTATTTTGCCGTAAGTATCAAAAAGAAATGGAAGGCTTAGACTTTGCACCCTTCCCAGGTGCAAAGGGTCAGGAACTGTTTGATACTGTATCTAAACAGGCTTGGCAGGAATGGCTGAAGCATCAAACTACCTTGATCAATGAAAAGCGTTTAAACGTGTTTGAAGCGGATGCAAAAAAGTTTCTTGAAGAACAACGTGAGAAGTTTTTCAATAATGATGAATCATTGGAAAAAGCTGAAGGGCTAAAGCCTGAGTGAAACTTAAAGCGTTGCTTTAAGTTTTACGCAAGACAAACACCAAAGGTGTGCGTAGGCTTTAATTAGAAAGAGTCTCTTATGAAGCTCTTTTTCTTTGATAGAGCACTGCTCTGCCTCGCCGAAAAACAAGCAGCTATGCTGCGCGTAGGCTTTAATCTAAAAGAATCCCCAACTTGGGGATTCTTTTTTATGCACTGCTCTAAAAATTACGCAAGACAAGCGAATCGCGTAGTTTCAAATATCAAGAAGGAGTCTAAGAAGACTCCTTTTTTAGGCACTATACCGCCACGCTGTAAGACAAGCACCGAAGGCGTGCGTAGGCTTTAATTTTAAAAGAGTCTCTTATGAAGCTCTTTTTCTTTGATAGAGCACTGCTCTGCCTCGCCGAAAAACAAGCAGCTATGCTGCGCGTAGGCTTTAATCTAAAAGAATCCCCAACTTGGGGATTCTTTTTTATGCACTGCTCTAAAAATTACGCAAGACAAGCGAATCGCGTAGTTTCAAATATCAAGAAGGAGTCTAAGAAGACTCCTTTTTTAGGCACTATACCGCCACGCTGTAAGACAAGCACCGAAGGCGTGCGTAGGCTTTAATTTTAAAAGAGTCTCTTATGAAGCTCTTTTTCTTTGATAGAGCACTGCTCTGCCTCGCCGAAAAACAAGCAGCTATGCTGCGCGTAGGCTTTAATCTAAAAGAATCCCCAACTTTGGGGATTCTTTTTTATTGCTTCAAGTATTATGCAAAACAAGTACCGAAGATCCGCGTAAGCTTGCCTATGACAGACTCCCTACTTGGGAGTATTTTTCCGCCTAATAAGCAACTTATTGCGTAGAGGCTTCAATCTAAAAAAATCTCCATCATTAGACAGACTTTTTATACGACGCTCAACATGCTGAAAGACAGGAACCGTCCCTCAAGTGAAATCCGAAAAAGGTTTTCTTAAAGCATTTTTTTAATTTTTTCACTTACCTTTCTCTTGATTGCAGAAATGTACCATAAATAAGCAAATAAAATCCCTAGAATTCCCTTCATCTAGTTATCTATTTTCTAATCAATAGATCATATCCTTCCTCTTTTCCTAAACTTCTCAGAACAACAGCTTGCATCAGTTTTAAGATCATTTTTTGTCAATATTATTTATTTTATAGATTAAATTTATTTTAAATATGAAGTTTTACTAATCAATTAAGTTTAAAAATGCTGAATTTACTTATCCAATTTAAAGAATTTAATTATGAGTCTTATTAGATTTAAGCCCTTCATTCATCTCAAAATAATAGATTGTAAACGGCAGATACATGCCACTATAGAAATGCAACATTACACTACAAGAATGTACATGAATTAAAAAATGGATTTCCTATAATAGCAATTAAGAGGATGGCAACATCTTTGTATAATAGCGATAAATATCCCCGATTTCATCCCAGTTCTTCCCCCAAAGGCTGGGTATTTTTTTGCCTGCAAATTACTATACCCCATAAAAAAAGCCCCAGTGACTGGGGCTTGATTCAATATTCGATTAAGGCTGTTTCAGGTAGGGCCAAGCCGCTTTCAGGTAGATAAACATCGACCATAAGGTGAGCACAACTGCAGTATAGAGCAATGCATAAGCCAGCATATCTAGCGGCTGCCAGTTAAGCAGAAATACGGTAATTGCGATCATCTGGAAGGCGGTCTTGTATTTGCCGACTGTAGACACCGCCACACTGGTTCGCGCACCCAGTTCAGCCATCCATTCACGTAAAGCTGATACCGTAATTTCCCGCGAGATAATCACAATTGCAGCAAAGGCCATGGAGATCGAAGGTTGCCATTGCACGAGTACAATCAGTGCAGCTGCAACCATCAGCTTGTCTGCCACCGGATCCAGGAATCGACCAAAAGCCGAAGTCTGGTTCAATGTTCTCGCCAGATAGCCATCAAACCAGTCCGTTACCGCCGCAACCACAAAAATTGCAGTCAACAGCATATGACGCGTCATATCCGGATTGCTTTCATCAATCCCCATCGCCGGCGGCCAATAGGCCACCAATAGAAAGACTGGAATCAGGACAATACGTGCCAAGGTCAAGATGTTTGGAATATTCAGGATACGACCTGTAGTCATAGACACCGCCAATTGTTCCCCTCATGTACGATGAAAATGCACACTTTTATTGAGGTTTGATCCATCGTTAATAGGCTTCACTTTATACGAATTGGCCAGCAGTGTCACTAGGCAAACACTGTCACTGTCTGTCTGGCAATCGCAATCAGGCGATTTTCAGCATCCCACAGATAGGCATGTTCTGTCGCGTAGCCATCTGCTGCATGATCAGTAAATACTTTATATTTAAACCAATCATTCAACTGATGTTGTACTGGATGCACATAGGTCACCGTCCAGTTGAGGCTACTGGCTGGTGCAATTTGCTTAAACATCGGCAATACACCGGGTGGCCAGATATCAAAAATTGCCATCAGGTCAGCAACTTCAAATTTGCGGTTTGCGTGTCTTTCTGGATCAAAACGGCACCATCCGCCAAAATCAGGATGATCACTCCCCGTGCATGGCAAATTCACTTCAGCCCAACGAACCTCAAACTGCTGGTAACATTCCGGCATACCTACGTTTGGAGGAATGCTAAACAGGCTTTCTGGAGCTGGATAATCCGGAGCAGATGCCTCCTGATGTACTTGAATAGTCGAGTCACGTGCTACACCAAAACTGGCTAACAAGATACTCTGCACTGCATCATCCTGCCACAGGCGAACTTCAACCGTAGTGACGGATTTACCCTCACGCAGAATTTCTGCAGTTAACCTGACTGGCCGTTGCTGGACCGGCCCCACAAAAGTTACGCTGGTGCTTAAAAGATGTTTCGCCGGGTCATTAATACTCAGCACCGCTTTTTGCATCATCATCGCCGCAGCCAGACCACCATACAGGGTCCGTCCTTGTAACCATCCTGCTGGAAGATCAACCCATTCCTCAACAGCAATCGCTACATACACCTGTTCCAGTGTCATTGTGCATCCCTGTGGTTCATTTTAGTTCTGATATCATTCAATAAATTTGAATTGATGTGAATGCTCAATAACTTCTCCGTCACTGAGCACTTTGGCAAATGATTTAATTTGGATTTTTATTCATGCAGTACTTTATAAATAGTACGAGCCATGACTTCACCTAAGCCTGGTACTAACATCAAGTCTTTCTCTGAAGCTTTCAGCACACCTTGAATGCCGCCGAAATGGGTCAGCAGGTCACGACGGCGTTTTGGACCCAGACCGGGAATCACTTCCAGAACTGAAGAGCCTCGTTTCTTGTCGCGTTTGGCACGGTGCTTGGTGATTGCAAAGCGGTGTGCTTCATCCCGTACCTGTTGAATCAGATGCAGGGCTTTATGATCTTCGGGAAGTTGAATCTTGGTGCCATCAGTAAAATGTAAAGTTTCTAAGCCTGGTTTACGTCCTTCACCTTTGGATACACCCACCATAAAAGCGTCCAGACCAAGATCCTGCATGACTTCCATTGCCATATGCAGTTGTCCCTTACCCCCATCAATCAGTAACAGGTCGGGCAACATGTGCTTTTTATAACGTCGGGTCAGCGCCTGACGCATTGCAGCATAGTCATCGCCTTCGGTAATGTCGTTAATCGAGAACTGGCGATAATCCCGCTTACGCGCACCGCCACTATCAAACACCACACAGGATGCGACCGTTTCCTCCCCCATGGTATGTGAGATATCAAAACACTCAATCCGATCCACAGGATGTCCCACCACCTGCTCCAGCTGATGGAAACGCTCATTCAATTCAAAGTGATTCGCCAGTTTCGATTTAATCCCTTGCAGCACATTCATTTGTGCCAGTTCCAGCCATTCGGCACGGGTTTCGCGGACCTTGGACTTGATCTGGATTTTTTTATCAAAATGCTGGGCCAATGCCTGTTCCAGCTCGTTACGATCAGTCACTTCTACATTGACGATCAGTTCTGCTGGAATTTCATCCGCAACCTGGAAATAGAAGTTGGCAATAAAATCACTCAACATCTGACTGAGATCATCGCTCTGGATATCCGGGAAATAGCTTTTACCTCCCAGCATTTTACCATTACGCACATGCATGATCTGTACGCAGGTCACGCCGGCCTTATGGGCAATCGCCAGAATATCGGCTTCACCTTTGACCTTGTAGATCGCTTGATTGGCTTGAACATCACGTAACAGAGCCATACGGTCCCGATAAAATACAGCCTTTTCAAATTCGAGCTGTTCGGCAGCAGCTTCCATTTTGGCAATCAGCTGCTGATTCAGCTCCTTGGTATCGCCTTGCAAGAAGCGAATCGAGTTGTTGACATCTTCCTGATAGTCTTCAGGTGAAATCAGTCCGACACAGGGGCCTGAGCAACGCTTGATCTGGTATTGCAGGCAGGGGCGCTTACGCTGTGCAAAATAGCTGTTTTCACACTGGCGCACATTAAACAGTTTCTGTAAAACGATCAGGGTATCCTTAGCATTGTAAGCACTTGGATAAGGTCCAAAAAACTTGCCCGGTTGATGTTTGCCCTTGCCTCGACCTGCTGCAATCCGTGGATAAGGTTTATCACTAGACACAAAGATATAGACATAGGATTTATCATCGCGCAGCATGATGTTATACGGTGGACGATGCAGCTTGATCAGGTTTTGCTCTAACAGTAATGCTTCAGTTTCAGAACGCACAACCAAAGTCTGAATATCATAAATCCGCGCCACCAATGCTTGGGTTTTCGGATGTTCAAGGGTCTTGACGAAATAACTGGATACGCGGTTTTTCAGGTTTTTTGCCTTCCCCACATACAGCAATTCTCCATCCTTGCCATACATCCGGTATACCCCCGGAAGTGTGGTCATATTCGCCAGGATTTTTTCAATATGGGGACGCGCGTTCTCGTTCACCTGCAACCTATTTTTCACATGCAATATGCAGATAATGTGATGCTTATTGCCTGATTTTCAAGCGCGGTGACAAAATTACCATCAAGCCTGCCCACAAGTGAAGTTTATAAATATGCAATCCCGGTTAATTTATAGGCTCGCCGTTATACTGTGATTGCTAAAAGCTATAAATTTCAACTGATATCTTTGTTATGCTCGACGGGTTCGTTTTTGAGATTCCCCAAGATGACCACGCAGCATTCCGGTTTCCATATCGTCCAGCCTGGTACCTCCACGCATACTGCTTCGGAACGTGACCGCCTGATTGGCAAGCCACGCTTTCACTTTGAATCCAAGGCAGTCATGGACCTGCTTCGGGAACGGATTATTGGGCAGGATGCTGCGCTGAATGAAATTGAAAAGATGCTACATGTGGTCAAGGCTGATTTTTCCAGCCCGGATCGCCCCCTGTCCGTGACCTTGATGCTTGGCCCAACCGGAGTAGGTAAAACCGAGACCGTGCGCCTGATCGCCGAGGCTATCTATGGACGTCCAGATGCGTTTTGCCGTATCGACATGAATACGCTGGCGCAAGAACATTATGCCGCAGCGCTAACAGGTGCGCCCCCGGGTTATGTCGGCTCAAAAGAAGGTCATAGCCTGTTCGATGAAACTGCGATTGCAGGTAGCCATACCCGTCCGGGCATTATGCTATTTGATGAATTAGAAAAGGCTTCAACCGAAGTCATTCGAGGTTTAATGAACGTGCTGGATACAGGTCGTTTAAACCTCACAGCAGGCACCAAGACCATCGATTTTCGGAATTGTATGATCTTTATGACCAGTAATGTTGGCGCGCAAGCTGCCCAGCAATATCTGGAAAAGCTCAGTTATTTGCCGCAGCAGGTTCAGAATCTGTGCCTGAAAAAAGTACCGACACAGCGCATTATTGAAAAGGTCATGCAGCGTAAGTTTGATCCTGAATTTTTGAACAGGATTGACCGTACCCTGCATTATCAGGCTGTACAAAATGATGCTCTGCCACGACTGGTTGAGATTGAGCTGGAAAAACTCAATCAGCGATTACAGCATCAGAAGCGAACTGTGATCCTGACCGATACAGCCAAGGCCTATTTCTATCAAGGGCATGATATTCGCTATGGCGCACGTCATCTGGGTCGCAAGATGCGTATCGAACTAGAACCAGTTTTAGCGGTATATTTTTTAAATCAGCCTGAACAGTCTACGCTGAAGCTAGATTGTATTGAAGGCAATTTAGTGATTCAGCCCGAATAGCTTCAACCACAGAATGAGCGCTTAAGATGCCTGCTGGTTTTGTACCGCATTAATAAATGCCATCTGGTCTTTGGGTGAGATCAGCACAAATTTATTGGTTCCATCTTCACGATAATCCACGCGTAAACGCTTTAGGGACAAAGCGGGCGCAACAGTTGAATAGTCAGTTGGAGTGACCGCCTGAATAGCAGCTACGGGAATCTGCCAGCTAAACCACATACTTTTGACGATCAATTGATCCGCAGTAAGCTGATATCGGGTATTCAGTACAGGCCACCAGATCATCACAATCGTCAGCATATAAACTGCGGTATGCAATGGATATTGCTGCATGGTGCCTTTGGCTGACATCACCAGCAGTAACTGCACCAATAGCCCGGTCATACACACCAGAAAGGCCACCAGCCACCAGTCTTTTTTGGAACGAAATACCTGCATGTGTGCTCCCCCATTCTTAAAGCTATTATTGTAAATCTAAAAATAGGATCTACCAGCAAAATTACCTAACTCATCAGATATTTTAAAAGTGGTACAGCATGAAATAGCAATCATGAATTGCCGTATTGATTACTGTTATTTCCCTTTTAGTTTGTGCTGTTTCTTGACCGCATACATCTTGTCATCGGCACAGCGGATCAGGCTGGCGCTATCCAGATAGCCGCTATTGGCATCGGCCTGATGAATCCCGACACTAAGACTGACCGGCATTGTCAGTTGGCTCAAAGTCTGCTCTACGCGTGGAATAAAGCTTTGCAAGGCATCTGCCTCGGTACAGTTCGGCAATACCACTAGAAACTCATCACCGCCATAGCGGAAACAATAGTCTTCATCCCGGGCAATCTGCTTTAAGGTACTCGCTACTGCCTGAATCACCTGATCACCATAGACATGGCCATATTGGTCGTTTAACAGTTTAAAGTCGTTGATATCAATAAATACCACGGTCACAGGCGCATGCTGTTGCCGTGCACGATAAAGTAGTTCATTTAACATCGAGGTCAGGCTACGCACATTATAAAGCCCTGTCAGTGGATCCAGCCGGGACAGGGTTTCCATTTCCTGTGCATGTGTACCAAGTGCCATGGCATATTCCTGCAGTTTGTGATGGGAGCTATTCACTTCTTTGACCAGGCTCCAGATATAGGTTTCAACCACCAAGGTAATATCAAAGGTATACAGTTTTTCCAGGGTGTCCTGCACCTGCCGCGCCAGGGCTGCATCCGCCACATACTGTTCCACCAGTTTAAAGATGCCTAATTTAATCTGATGCAAGGCAGCCAGATACAGACGCGGCTCTACCCCAATACGTTTATGCACCAATCCGATACGCAAGCGGTTATTGACATAGACACTGTCATAGCAGCCAGAAAACAGATCCAGAATATATTGATGCTGGGCGACCTTGAGGCGTTTAAGTGTATCGACATCACCAATCAGATTATTAATTTCGGGTACAGAGGTTTGATAGTCATAAAATTCAGCCACAGTGTCCTGCAAGCCTGGCTCTATCAGTTCACGCACGGTCGCCAGTGCTGCCAGGGCTTCTTCGGTCAGTCCAAGTAATTGCTTGCGGCGCTGGATGTCGGGCAATGAAATCTGCATCTGCTGCATCAGCGTCTGATCTGTCAATTTCATGCAATGATCTTCTTATTATTGTTCTAGGTTTTTACTTATTTTCACCCATTCTAAGCCGGGCCGATTCACAATCCCAGCCAGCTTATCGGCAAACTACCACCTCACAACCAAACTGCAACAAAGCTGGACTTGGAGCGCGATTTTGATCAGGCTGCAAAACAGCAACAAAGAAATTCTCTGCCCTAAATTGACTTTTTTGACAGTAAAACGATTTTTTCAAAGACTTGAAAAGCCTCGCTATCACCCAATATAAATGGAGTTCTCATTAAAAAATTGTGAGCTGAAACAAAATCTTCAGTTCATTGTGCTTGATAAGAGCCATACTAGAACGCATAACAGTCAAAACAGTTCAGGCAAAAATAGATGACCCTTGCGTCACGGCTTGATACAACTTGTTATGTTCTTTTTGGATATAGTTATCGTAAGATTGGCGAAGCATAAATATGCGCAGGAATCGCGCATAGGCTCTTCACAACATCAACTTAGAAGTCCTCCAAAATAAAGGAGATCAGGCATGATCCACGCTGGCAATGCCATTACCGTCCAAATGCTTTCGGACGGAATTGCAGAATTCCGCTTTGACTTACAAGGTGAGTCGGTCAACAAATTTAACCGTGCAACAATTGAAGATTTTAAAGCTGCAATTGACGCGGTAAAAGCAGACGCTGACATTAAAGGTTTAATCGTCACTTCAGCGAAGTCAACCTTCATCGTAGGTGCAGACATTACTGAGTTCGGTGCGAACTTCGCGCAAGGCGAACAGGCAATTGTAGAATGGGCGCTGCCTGTTCATGACATCTTCAACTCTTTTGAAGATTTAGACATTCCTAAAGTTGCTGCAATCAATGGTCAAGCATTGGGCGGCGGTTTTGAAATGTGTTTAGTGTGTGACTACCGTGTGATGTCTGAAACGGCTGCAGTGGGTCTGCCTGAAATCAAACTCGGTATCTTCCCGGGCTTCGGTGGTACTGTTCGTTTAAGCCGTGTGATCGGTATCGACAATGCGGTTGAATGGATGGCAATGGCCAATCCAAAGAAACCTGCTGCTGCGCTGAAAGACGGTGCTGTTGATGCAGTAGTTGCTGCGGACAAACTGCAAGACGCTGCAATTGATCTAGTTAAACAGGCGATTGCGGGTCGTCTAGACTGGAAAGCAAAACGCCAGGAAAAACTAGATCCTGTTAAGTTGAACATGCTTGAGCAAATGATGGCGTTCAATACAGCGAAAGGTGCGGTTCTTGCAAAAGCAAACCCTGCTCAATATCCAGCGCCAAAATTGATGCTTGATTCACTACAGACAGGTGCAAGCCTTCCACGTAATGAAGCATTAAAAGCAGAAGCACAAGGCTTTGCCAAAGCTGCAGTAACACCGCAAGCAGGTGCGTTGATTGGTCTATTCATCAACGATCAAGTGGTGAAGAAAACTTCCAAGAAATATGAGAAAGGTGCACACCCTGTGAACCAAGCGGCTGTATTAGGCGCAGGTATCATGGGTGGTGGTATTGCTTACCAGGCGGCAAGCAAAGGCACACCAATCATTATGAAAGACATTGGTAATCCACAACTTGCTTTAGGTATGAAAGAAGCAAACGGCTTACTGACCAAACAAGTTGAACGCAAGAAGATGAAGCCTGCTCAAATGGGTGAAACTCTTGCGCGCATCCGCCCAACTTTAAGCTATGATGAGTTTAAAGAAGTGGACATCGTGATTGAAGCGGTGACTGAAAATCCAAAAGTGAAAGGTATCGTACTGAAAGAAACTGAAGCGAAAGTTCGTGAAAACACGATCATTGCTTCGAATACTTCTACGATTTCAATCACGCGTCTGGCTGAAAACCTGGAGCGTCCTGAAAACTTCGTCGGTATGCACTTCTTTAACCCAGTGCACATGATGCCATTGGTAGAAGTGATCCGTGGTGCGAAGACTTCTGACGAAGCGATTGCAACCACTGTGGTACTTGCTCAGAAAATGGGTAAAACACCGATCGTGGTGAATGACTGCCCGGGCTTCCTGGTGAACCGCGTATTGTTCCCTTACTTTGGTGCGTTCGACCTTCTACTGAAAGATGGTGCTGACTTCCAGCAAATCGACAAAGTGATGGAAAAATTCGGCTGGCCTATGGGTCCTGCTTACCTAATCGACGTTGTTGGTATCGACACGGGCGTTCACGGTGCAGAAGTGATGGCGGAAGGTTTCCCTGACCGTATGAAGCCTGACTACAAAGGTTCAATCCAGGTGATGTACGAAAACAAACGTCTTGGTCAAAAGAATGACGTTGGTTTCTACAAATACGAATTGGACCGTAAAGGCAAGAAAGCCAAAGTGGTTGATCCAACTGCATACGAACTTGTGGCTTCTGTTGCAACAGCTGAGAAGCGTGAATTTGATGCGCAAGAAATCATTGACCGTATGATGCTTGCATTCTGTAACGAAACTGTTCGTTGCTTAGAAGACAACATCGTTGCTACGCCTGCTGAAGCAGATATGGCGATGATCATGGGTGTAGGTTTCCCTCCATTCCGTGGCGGTCCATGCCGTTATATCGACCAGACTGGTGTAGCTGAATACGTTGCACTTTGCGACAAGTACGCACACTTAGGTAAGGCTTATGAAGCGCCACAAATGTTGCGTGACATGGCTGCTAACAACAAAAAATTCTACGGTTAAGGAGCAACGTGAATGGCTACTTTAAATCCACGTGACGTTGTCATCGTTGATGGCGTACGTTCAGCAATGGGTAAAACCAAAAATGGTATGTTCCGCAATGTACGTGCTGACAGCCTTTCTGCTGAACTCGTACGTGCGCTTGTTGCTCGTAACCAGTTCGATGTCAACGAAGTTGAAGACGTAATCTGGGGCTGTGTAAACCAGACTCTAGAACAAGGTATGAACATCGGTCGTAACATCGCGTTACTGGCAGATCTTCCTAAGACTGTTGCAGGTCAAACGGTTAACCGTCTGTGTGGTTCGTCTATGCAGGCAATCCATACTGCTGCGGCACAAATCATGACTGGCCAAGGTGATGTGTTCATCATTGGTGGTGTTGAGCATATGGGTCACGTAGGTATGATGCACGGCATCGACCTGAACCCTGAAGCGTCTAAGCACTATGCAAAAGCGTCGAACATGATGGGCTTAACTGCTGAAATGCTTGGTCGTATGAACGGTATTAGTCGTGAAGAACAGGATGCGTTCGGTGTTGAATCTCATCGCCGTGCTTGGGCTGCGACTCAGGAAGGTCGTTTCAAGAACGAAATCATCGGTATTGAAGGTCATGATGCCAACGGTTTTAAACAGCTTTGCGACATCGACGAAGTAATTCGTCCTGATGCAAACCTTGAAGCGTTCAAAGCATTACGTCCAGTATTCGATCCGAAAAGCGGTTCTGTGACTGCTGCGACTTCTTCAGCGTTGTCTGACGGTGCGTCTGCAATGTTATTGATGTCTGCTGAACGTGCGCAAGCGTTGGGTCTTAAGCCACGTGCTGTAATTCGCTCTATGGCGGTTGCAGGCTGTGATGCTGCGATCATGGGCTTTGGTCCGGTTCCGGCAACACAAAAAGCACTTAAACGCGCTGGTCTTGCGATTTCTGATATTCAAACGTTTGAATTGAACGAAGCATTTGCTGCACAAGGTCTGTCTGTTCTTAAAGGCTTAGGCATTTATGACAAGCAAGACATTGTGAACCATAACGGTGGCGCGATTGCATTGGGTCATCCATTGGGTTGTTCTGGTGCGCGTATCACAACAACGTTGTTGAACGTGATGGAACAACAAGATACTCAAATCGGTCTTGCGACCATGTGTATCGGCCTAGGTCAAGGTATTGCAACAGTGATCGAACGTGTTTAATTCTTAAATACATCGACAAAAAGAACCCCGCTTATTGCGGGGTTTTACTTGTTAGATAAAAAATTATACGCTATAAATAGCAATAAATTAATGATTCAAAATTTAACTATGGACTCGAAAGTAAAAACTCTTGAATACTTATCTGTGATTACTTTTCTTCCTTTAAATGATTTACAGCAAAAATTAGAAAAAATTTCATCTGTAATAAGAGAAATCACCGGCATTCCATTTATATCTCCTGCGAATTACTTTCCCTTACCTATAGGCATAGAAGTACCAAACGAAATTCCACGTATGAGTATGGAAACTCATGACGGTTTAATTCGTCTTCAAATATCGGGAAATCAGGTACAGTTTATAGCTAATAATGAAAAAATTTCTTGTTTAGAAAATTTTATGGATTTAATTTATAAAATTTCTGAAAACTTAATTAAAGAATTTAGCTTTAAAATCATTAGAATTGGAGCAGTTTCAAGAAATTATAAAATAATTTCTGAACCTGCTAAATATATTTCAGATAATTATTTAAGTTCTACAATCGATAAGGACTATATTGAATGTAATATTCGTCTTGTCGAAAGACAAACTATAGATTTTTTAAAATTAAATCATGTTTTTCAACTAGAATCAGGATCAATTAATATTCAGGAGACTACATATCAAAAAAATAATGAACCTGTATTATTAATTACTATTGATATAAACTCTGATCAATTTAATAGTCTCCCATTAGACTTGACTATATTAGAAAAATTTGCAACCTATTCAAAAATATATTTAGAATCAAATTATATTGATAATGAGTTAGCTTAATATGTCTGATTCACAAAATAATTCTACTCAATTTTTAACAACTTCATCTAGAGAAAACAATTCCTCGAGCACAAATTTTTCTACTAATTTTAGTAGATATCCACAAAAAATATCATTTCAAAATCAAGAAAATACACTTAATCAAGAACAAATTGAGGCTATTATCAAAGAACAGCTAAAGGAGTATTTTAAAGAAATTACGAATTACAATAATGCATTAGAAAAAAGTAATGAAAAGAAAATTACAACTCAAACTAAAAATATGAAAACTCAGCTTATCAAAACAATAGAAGAGCAATTAGCTCAACAATCTCAAGAAATAAAACAGGCTTTAATTCAATCAACTACGACCCAAATTAATACCCAAGTGACAAACAAAACGAAGGATTTAGATAAAATCGTATTAAAAGCAGAAAATGAAATTAAAGATGCTAGAAATTCAGTTTTCACAACAATTGCACTTTTTGCAGCTTTTTTTACTTTTATTTCAGTAAATGTAAATATTTTCTCAAAAGCTACCTCAATTGAAGAAACCCTTACAATTACTTTATTAATGTGGTCTTGTATCTTAGGATTCCTCATATTGTTTTTTTATTTCCTTAATGAAAAAATTAAAAAAGCTTACTTTAATTTTATGTGGCTTATTTCCTTTATAATTGTAGCTATTTTTATTTTTCATGGTTATTCATTAAATAAAAAAAATGAAGCATTAGCTTTACAATATATATCAAAAAATCAGACTCCTTTTCCTCTGAAATCAACTTTACTAGAAAAAATAATTAATACCCCTTAACTTTTCTTAGTAATGTTATCCCTTTGTAAAATTAGTTTATTTTTCAACCATTAAAACCTTAATTATGAATTACTTAAATTCTTATAAGCGTATGATCAAGCCTCTTTTATCCTACATCCTTAAGGGGTTTATATGAACATGCTTAAAACAATGCTTGCGACTGCAATCCTAGCAACTTCTGCATCGGCAATGGCAACTGAAGCTCAAGTAGCACCTGCCGCTACAACTACTACAGTTCAAACTGTTGCTACAGAAGCGGTTGCACCTGCGCAAGCAAAAGTTGAAGCTGCTCAAGCAACTGTTGCTGATGCCAAACAAGCAACTGAAACAAAAGTTGAAACTGTAAAAACTGAAACAACTGCTCAAGTAGAAACTGCACAAGCAACAGCAGAACAACAAGTTGAAGCTGCAAAAACACAAGTAGCAGAAACGAAAGAAGCAACTGTTGAAACTGCTGCTGAAGTAAAAGACGCAGCTGCTGAAAAAGCTGAAGCTGCTCAAGCAGACGTAAAAGCTGAGAAAAAAGGCTGGTTCTCTTGGTTTAAAAAAGCAGCTTAATCCTGCAATTTAAACTGCAAAGGGATGTCATCTGACATCCCTTTTTATTATCATCTATTTTTAAATACGGCCTGCGACTAAGTAATCAGCCTGTATTTTTCAAATATTAAAAAAATTAAGCTGAGACCTTCTGCGCCAGCATCGTGGCAAAATGTTGTTTAATCCGGTTACCCTGCTCATCCCTGCGATATAGCTCACCAACATCCTCATTGTATTTAATCAGCTTCCAGTCTTGATATAAGGCACTTAATTCACCTTGCTTAAAGGCAAAAGGAAAATCTGGCTGGGCTGGAATGTCATCAGTATCCATGGCACACACAATCAGGTTATAGCCATTCACTTTGGTCGCCTGCTGCATTTGAACAATCAGTGCTGGAACGGTCTTGGCTTGCAGGAACATCATCACTACGGTACAGCAGATAAAATCATAGCTGCCAGAAATACTTGGGTCGGCATTCAAATCCCGCTGTGCAATATGAATCTGCTGAATATCTTCAGCATCAATAATTTTCTGAAATTTTTCCAGACTCTGGGAGTTCACATCCCAGGCATCAACCTCATAGCCCATCTGGTTTAAATACAACGAATTCCGTCCTTCTCCGCAGCCGACATCCAGTGCGCGACCACTGCTTAAGTAAGGCGTAGCAGCCACAATTTCAGAATGTGTTGGAGAAATCGCATATTTTTTATGAAAATAATCTTGTGGGGCGCAATAGAATTTTAACTGGCATTCCACATCTGCACTGGCAGAGACAATCTGATGCCAGCGCTGCGGTTCAATCAATGGCGGTTGCTGCTCAGGTGTAAAAACATGAGTAGATTGCACTTCTCCGCCTTCATCAACCAAGGCAAAAATCAGCTCACCTTTTAAGACTGTCAGTTTGGCCCAAGTACCCGCCTTGGTATTATGCGGACGCTGAAAGCCCTGAGGAATCTGCTCCTGTGTCCAGATCGGCATTTCCTTATAACAGACTAAGTCCTGAGTCATGCAGCATTGCTCCTGTTCTCGCACCATTTTATTCAACTGATAATTTCCTGTTTATCTATAGCATGCTTCTGTTTTTGGCACCATGCTCAGGATGATTTATAGCTAAATGACTCTTTCAGGCTACAAAGCTTCTTCGACAATTTTCTGATTTTTGGTCTTAATTTGCTGCATCTGTTTATTCAGGTTTTCAATATCTTTATACAATGCGATAAAGGGCTGCACCGCTTTTTCATCATGGAACATAAACATGCGGTTGCGTTTTTCCCATTTATATTTCTTGAGCAAGGCAAATAGCTGATCAGCCTTGGCCAGACTCTGCTTTTCAATTTCGAAGATGGCATAAGCATCACTTTCCTGCTGGGTTGCTTTCAGGTTCTGTGCCAACTGCTGACGATAACGCTGCTTGATATCGAGCCGCTTGACCTGTTCAATCTGGCTTTCTTCACGGCGCTGGATGGTCGGCTCATAGTTCTGCACAATCTGATGCACCTGCTTGAGCATGGTCTCAGTTTCTTGATAACCTTGCGCCTGATCTTTCTCCAGACGGTCAATATCCAGAAAATGCTCCCAGTTCGCTGCTTTCAGATCTCGTAAATACTGATTACGTTCTTCAGCGCGATCTCGCATCTGTCCCAATACATATTCCGCCATGACCGCATAATCACCATCCAGACGGTCTTCTTCAATGTCCAACTGAATCGGCTGGCTCCAGTCCTGTGCCTGTTCAAAGATTTCAGCTGTCTTTTCATTCAGAACAATTTCATATTCGATCAGCTCGGCTTCTTCCTGCTGTTGCGCAGTGTATTGATAAAATAGCCATGCAAAGACAACAAGTGTCGCACCAGCCAGGATCATAAAGACACGCGGCATGCACATGCTCCCCTGCTGCAAGTTATGTATAGGTTTACTTTTAACCAATATGCTGATTTTTTAGACATAAATCAATTGTTCTATACAAAAACCCTATGCAGGAACATAGTTCATGCTACGAGGAAATTTCACTGAAATTCCTTTTTTAAGCCAGCTCTGAATCGTTTAATCCTGCCTAGCAACCGTTGGCAGCACACCATTCATTAATCAGCGTTCGGTCAACATTATTCGGATTAAACTGTTCCCGAGCCGCCTGAACTGAAGTGGCATCGCGGTTAATACCAAATGGCACCAGCATCAGATAAATACCATCACGTGGATCAGGAGAACGCAAACCATCGGCAATGGCCTGCACATACTGTTGCAGCCCTGGTGGCAGGTTATCCAGTCGTGCCGGATTGGTGGTAGGCAGAATTTCGATATCACCCGCGAAGTCAGCATTAACCGTATAGTCTTGCAGTTCGCGTTCAATCTTCATCATTCGCATCTTTAAGGCCTGTTTCTGGCTGGATTGTTCTTGCAGGGGAAGCATGAACTCGGTTTCTTCACGCAGTTCACGATCTGCCATCACAGTCAGTGTCGGCAAGGTGACGGAATCGGGTGCAGCATGTGCATTAATCAGACGCAGTGCAGTAAACAGACTCAGTAGCATCAGAAAAGTTGTGTCGAGGGGACGCATAAGGAAAACCTCCGCATCGTCATTTCAGTGGGAGAAACCTTATTCTTGCTTGAACTTATGTAAAGGTGCTGAGTATTACTGTGAGCGTCGATAGACGGTTAATACCGTATGATTACTGGTGTTCGATGTAAACGGTTTTTATGCAGATTGCTTTTGAATAAAAGGTAAATCTCTCGCAAATTCCAGATATAAAAAATCCCCGACTAACGAGGATTCAAAGACTTAAGATTAGATTGCTTGCTTTGAGCTTAAGGGAGAGCAGGGGAAAGTTTATTGAAATAATCCTGCATACCGAGTTTGATCGTGCTCGGATTAATTTGCAGTTGAAAACGATATTCAGCAGATTGGCTATTGCTACGATCTATCCCCAGCGGCTGTAGCATGATATTTAAACCCTGAGTTGGATCACTGGATTGTAGGCCTTGGGCAATACTCATGACATATTGCTGCAGCATTGGAGAAACCGAACTAAAGTCAGGCTGGCTCTGCGGCTGAAAATCCAGATTTTCGATCACCTCTGCATTCAGTACAAAATTCTGGGCTTCCTTGGAACTGCGCATCACCTGATGCTGTAAGGCACGCTGAGTCTTTTCTTCCTGGACAAAAGGAACATAACCAGTTTGATTGCTCAGTTCAGGTTCCGCCATCACGGTCAAGGTCGGCAGCGTTACCGCTACTTTATCATCGTCGGCTAGTGCTCCCATGCTGAATGTGCCCAGCATGATTCCAAATGCAAACCAAAATGCAGAAATTGTCATAATATTCATTGTCTTGCCTCCCCCTTATTTTCTATCACCCAAGTTGTATAACTGCAGATGTCATAAACTATTTTTAATATTCTTATCTATTAGATTACCTGGATTATTTGGACAACTCATGCCTGCTCGGATGAATGGCATCTCAGGAAAATGATCTCGAAACCTAAAAGCATATGACGCTCACAGTTTCAAAGCCGGATAATAAGCAAAGATCATTTTCTATTGAATAACAAAATGACAGGCGAAAAAAAACCTCAAACATGGTTTGAGGTTTTTTGAATATGGTGGCGAGACCCAGGATCGAACTGGGGACACACGGATTTTCAATCCGTTGCTCTACCTACTGAGCTATCACGCCGATGCGGTGTATTAAGCCGTATCTGCACACATTAGTCAATCGAAATTAGAAAAAAAATGATTGAATGTGTAAAATTTGACCCAAAAAAAAATCCCTGATGGGATCAGGGATTGAAAACTTTAAATCGTTTGGAATATGGTGGCGAGACCCAGGATCGAACTGGGGACACACGGATTTTCAATCCGTTGCTCTACCTACTGAGCTATCACGCCGATGACGCGTATTAAACCGTTTCAGCCCAATGCCGTCAAGCATGAAAAGTATAATTTTTATCAATCGTCTACTTTTGCAGCAGATTTAATTATCACTTGTTTAATTTTTAATTAAAATGGCCTAAATTATTCATTTTCAGTCAAAAATTTGCATAAAAAAGCAGCCCTGAGGCTGCCTTGATACAAGAAAAGTTTAAATTTTTTCAATATGCGCTAGACAGCGATGAATCGCGCCACAGCCAGGTTCAAACACCTTTACACCTTTTTCTTCTTCCATTCGGCAGGCTTCACTGACCAGCCTTTCTGCAACCCCACGTCCACGATTGGCCGGATGTACAACGACATACTCCAGCAGGCGGGTTTCGCCTTGACCCGTGCACCAGATCGCACCAATAATACGGGTATTAAATTCTGCGGTATAAAGTACGGTATACTGTTGCAGGTTTTGCTCTAGTTGTTCCATGGCATCGGCCCCATCACTAAACTCCGGGCTGGTGTCATACAGTCGCTCAAGCTGGCTGCGCACTTCATCATTTTCCAAAGAAGTATAGGCATGTACGGTTATAGGCATTGATAAACCCTCCTGAGCAATCTAATATGCGGTGACGTCGTCACGGCGAAAATATTTTCTACATCAATCATTTTGACGTATTTGAGGAACGTGTCTATGACAGATCGTATCAGTGAAGTGGTAAGAAATACCAACGAAACCAAAATTCGAGTTCGCTTGAATCTCGATGGGTCTGGTCAAGGCACTTTAAATACTGGTATTCCATTTTTAGATCATATGATTGATCAAATCAAGCGACATGGTCTGTTTGATATTGATATTCATTGTGACGGCGACCTGGAAATTGACGATCACCATACTGTAGAAGACTGTGGTATTACCCTGGGTCAAGCCTTTGCACAAGCATTGGGTGACAAGAAAGGTTTACGCCGTTATGGTCACTTCTATGCCCCGCTGGATGAGTCTTTGAGCCGTGTCGTGGTTGATCTGTCTGGTCGTCCGGGTCTGTTTATGGATATTCCATTTACCCGTGCCATGATTGGCCGTTTTGATGTAGACCTGTTCTCTGAATTCTTCCAGGGCTTTGTAAATCACTCGCTGATGACTTTACATATTGACAACCTAAAAGGTAAAAACAGTCACCATCAGATTGAAAGCGTATTTAAGGCGTTTGCCCGTGCATTGCGTATGGCATGTGAAGTTGATCCACGTGCTGCCAATACTGTTGCTTCAACCAAAGGTACCCTGTAATGACCCGTATTGCCCTTCTTGACTATGGCATGGGAAATCTTCACTCCGCTGCCAAAGCATTAGAACATGTCGGTGCTACAGTAGATGTGACCAATGATCCGAAGCTGATTGCTCAGGCAGACAAGATTGTTTTCCCGGGTGTAGGCGCAATGCGTGACTGTATGCACGGTATGCATGAAGCAGGTATTGATGATGTGGTGCGTCATGCGGTGTTCAATAAGCCGGTACTGGCAATCTGTGTCGGTATGCAGGCGCTGATGCAACGTTCTGAAGAAAATGGCGGCGCAGATGCACTGGGTATTTTTGAAGGCGAAGTGAAACGCTTCCCGGATGTGGAAGGTCTAAAAGTACCGCATATGGGCTGGAACCAGGTGCATCAGGCTGATCCAGGTCATCCAATGTGGAAAGACATTGAACAGGATGCACGTTTCTATTTCGTACACAGCTTCTATGTAGAGCCGAAAGATCCAAGCATCGTGGCTGCGACATGTGACTATGGTTTAGAATTCTGTACGGCACTGCATAAAGAAAATCTGTTTGCGACCCAGTTCCACCCGGAAAAAAGCCATACCGCAGGTTTACAACTGCTGAAAAACTTCGTGGAATGGAATATCTAATCCTATCCATGTTTAAAAAAACCCGCTTGAAGCGGGTTTTTTATTGCTCAATATTTAATCTTTTATTTTTTAATAAATTACTATATCATTCATTTACTTATAAAAATCTTAATGATAAAAACAAGGAAATAACAATGAGTAATTTAAATGATTCTGCTTTAAATGCAGGGGGACGTTTTGGGCGTCGTTCATATCTGGCCTGGAATATGCTGATGGGCTTTTGTTTAATGCTTGTCGGTATTTTAGCTGCTGTCATTCTACCAGGCGCAAATCCATTTCTGAGTCCAGATGGCTCCTTGCCTATGCTATCACTGGTAGTCATGGGATTAATTTATATTGCAGTAATTTATTTCAGTATCATCTTTTTAATTCGTCGCTTGCATGACCGAAACCATAGCGGCTGGCTGTCTTTGCTGATGCTGGTACCTATCGCCAATATTTTATTTGCCTTGTATGCTCTGTTTGCTCCGGGTAACCGCAATCACAACCAGTTTGGACACCCCCGTACCACACGTGGCTGGGAAAATGTACTGGCGATTCTTTATATTCTGCTGATTGTTTTGGGGATTGTAGCAGCGATGGCTGTTCCCTCTTATCAGGACTATGTCAATCGTGCAAAACAGGCAACTTTGCAACAGCAATAAGTTTAATCCAGTCAACTCAATTCAGAAGCCAGATCTAAAAATAGGTCTGGCTTTTCATCTTGATTTAAAAATAATTTTCTTAAAAGCGCTTTAGACTGAATTGAAAAAGTCTTAAGCTGCATCTTCATACACGGACCCACACAGACTCGTCATGGATGCCCTTCATTCTCCAATTTTACCCACCAAAGAAGAGATCGCCACACTTCCACGATTTCAAAATATCTCCTTTGAAAAAATTATTGTGATTCAGAATCTTCAACAGGCACAAGTAATACGTGAAGAACTTGAACAGGTACAAGTCTTTGGCTTTGACTCAGAATCCAAGCCCATATTTAAAGCCGGTGAACAGTCTACAGGACCGCATTTAATTCAGTTAGCTACCCGAGAAAGGGCGTATTTATTTCAAATGAATACGGAACTATGGCATTTTTTACAGCCGATATTTGCTAATCCCAATCAGATGAAAGCTGGCTTTGGCTTAAAAAATGACAAGCATCTGTTTCGTAAAAAAGGCGTTGAACTGAATGGGGTACTGGAACTCTCCAAATGCTTTGGCAGTTTTGAGCTTAAACAGGCTGTTGGGGTCAGAAATGCGATGGCACTCCTGTTCCAGGTGAATCTCCCAAAGTCCAAAAGAATCAGTACATCTAACTGGGCAGCACGAAAACTCAGTCAGGCTCAAATTGAATACGCGGCTGCGGATGCTTATGCCTGTATTTTGATTCTAGAAGAACTTTGGCAACGGAAACTCCTAAGCCGAGAATTGAAACTTTCCTAAAGAAAACCATCATTGCTTCTGGATGTTCCTTAACACTGTTACTTGAGAAATTAAGCGCCGACCGATTGTAAGGTAATGTAAACTATATAACGCACCAAAATTCAGCAAAAGAATAATCACTTTTTCTAAAAATCTGAGTAAATTACTCAACTTTTTTACTATTCTTTCAATTGAACATTAAGCTAAACGATAGAAATGCACAAAAATAACACTACCCTTCCTTTACAAGCACCAAAATAACCAATATAAACCATTGTTTTTAATTACATTTTTTCACAAATATAAAATTATTATCAATCCCTTGATAAACATGAATTTTCCATAACATTTTCCTGACTTATGGTCAAAATTATGGTTCTAGGCTCTATAAATTTGGCAGATTTTTGCTAAAACATGATGTACATAACAATTCTCCATCGTTAAGTGATTCAAATTTCTAGAGGGTAAAAATCATGGCAAGTTTATTGGGCGGCGGTAAGTTCAATGGGGTATTCACACTGGCAGTGCAAGGTATTAGCAAAGCTGTAGGCTTCCTGACTAAGGCGGTTATTACCTTAGTTGATGAAGTGGTTGAAACAGTCAGTACCCTGACGGCACCTTTGACGGACGCACTGACACAATTACCTGTAGTTGGCGATACGTTAAAAACTGTCCTGGATACCAGTACAGGACTGTTAGCAGATGTGAGTCAAGGCGTGCATGCCGTATCAGACCAGCTATTACAGGGAGATTTATCTGATGGTATAGACACACTGCTAAATGGAACTACAGACCTGGTCGGTCAAACTTTAGATGGCGTCTCAGATATCTTGGATAGCGTTTTAGATACTACGGCGCCGCTGACTGCTCCACTGCTTTCTTTGCCAGTCATCGGTGATGTGATTGCATCAGTCGGGCAGACTACTTCTAACCTGAGTGGACTAATTTCAGAAACGGGTGATTATGTTGCTGGCATTCAGCCACTAGATCTGGTGAATGATGTACTCAGTAATCCGGTAGCGAGTGTGGGCGGTGTCCTGCAAGATGTCTCAGGCACTGTCGATGCACTGCTGGATGATCTTGCCCCGATTACTGATACGGCAGCGGATCTGCCAGTTATTGGCGGTATCGTCACAACTGTAGGCGCCACAGCAGGTGCAGTCAATGACGGTCTTTATGACCTGGGTACTCAGCTTGGCAAAGTAGGTTCACTGGATCTGGAACTTCATCTCGCATATGTTTAATTGAATTTCATCCATGCTGAATGATCAGCCTGATCAGATATAAAAATAACAATGAGCTGTACTCACTCACTCCAACCTGTCCATGACAGGTTTTTTTCATATGCAAGATTCAGTATTTAGATTTAGAAATCCGCCGTTTATTTGTTAAGATGGCAGCCATTCAAATTCAATCGACGATTAGGCCAGGAGCGAAAGCATGCTGATCATCCCTGCAATTGACCTGAAAGATGGCAAATGTGTCCGTTTAAAACAAGGTCGTATGGAAGACGATACTGTATTTTCTGATGATCCAGTGGCTACTGCGCAGCATTGGGTAAATGAAGGTGCGCGTCGTCTCCATCTGGTTGATCTGAACGGTGCTTTTGCAGGTACCCCGATTCATAAGCCAGTCGTAGAAGCGATTGCTAAAGCACAACCAAACTTACCGATTCAAATCGGTGGTGGTATCCGTTCACTGGAAACTATTGAGCATTACCTAGATGCAGGCGTATCTTATGTGATCATTGGTACAAAAGCAGTGAAAGAGCCTGAGTTTGTTGAAGAAGCCTGTAAACAGTTCGCTGGTCATATCATTGTTGGGATTGACGCCATGAATGGCATGGTCGCAACGGATGGTTGGGCCAATGTGAGTGATGTGAAAGCGACTGATCTGGCTAAACGTTTCGCAGATGCAGGTGTGTCCAGCATTGTCTATACCGACATCGCACGTGACGGCATGATGCAAGGTGTGAACATTGAGCAAACTGTGAACCTGGCAACTTACTCAGGTCTTCCAGTGATTGCATCTGGTGGTGTCACTAATATCGATGATGTTCATGGCTTAAAAGGCCAACCGGGTATTCTTGGCGCAATTACTGGTCGTGCGATCTATGAGGGCACTTTAAATCTTCGTGAAGCACAAGCGGTTTTAGACGCTTAATCTGAAAGATTGATGTTGCTGTAAAAGAGGTCTTCGGGCCTCTTTTTGTTTTTACCTGAATACTGATCTCCCATGTCTACCTTATCCTCTGAATCCTCAATATGGAAAGCGAAGCTCCCCCAGCTTTCTCTGATTTTAATTACCATCATTTGGGGTACAACCTTTGTGGTGGTGAAATACGGACTGACCTTTGCCAGTCCCGTGCTTTTTGTCGCCTTGCGCTTTATGGCTGCTGCTATTGCCGTGACACTCATTTCCTGGAAATATCTCAAAGGCATGACCGCTTTTGAAGTTTTTGCTGGTGCGGTCATCGGATTGCTCATTGCACTGGGCTATGGCACGCAAACAGTTGGACTACAAACGATTAGCAGTAGTGAGTCAGCCTTTTTAACCGCATTATATGTTCCACTCGTGCCTATCTTGCTATGGCTGCTGTTTCGTAAAAAACCACATGTCATGACATGGATTGGGGCAGCCCTTGCCTTTTTAGGTCTGGTCTTCTTAACAGGAAATGGCTTTGGTGCGATTCAACTGAGTTTTGGACAGCTACTGACAATTTTGGGTTCGATTGCAATTGCACTTGAAATCATCTTTATCAGTTACTTTGCACCGAAGGTAAATACGCGCCGCGTGACCGTGTTACAGCTGATTTTCGCATCACTGTTCTGCTTTATTATGGCAGCAATGCTCGGCGAACCTCTGCTACCTGAGTTCCATCCTCACCTTGCCATCATTTTAGTTGGCCTCGGTATAGCCAGCGCAGTGATTCAACTGGTCATGAACTGGGCACAGGAAATGGTTGATCCTTCTCAGGCTGCCATCATCTATGCAGGTGAACCGATCTGGGCCAGTCTGTTTGGCCGACTCGCTGGAGAACGTTTACCTGCTCTGGCTTTATTGGGCGGATTAATGGTGGTACTGGGTGTAATTGCCAGTGAATGGAAACCGAAGTTTTTAAGAACAGAAAAAAGGGAAGAATTGAAGGAAGATCTTTCTTAATTTTTCCCTCCCCCTAACCCTTTATGAATCCCCCCTAAATCCCCTTTTAAAAAGGGGGATTTTTTATATCTATATTGAATTTTAAAAAGATACCATTTTGCCCAGATTGACCAAAGCACTTAAATCATAGGCCGTTTTCACCATTAGAGTCACCACCGGTGCAAGTACTCGACCAAATAGGATATCTTGATGCTGGATACTGGTTAACATATTAAAGTCATCGGCTTTGCCACAGAAGTCATCTGCAATCGCTTTGCCAATACGCACAGTTCGCGCCACGCCATGACCACTCCAACCTTGTACTGCATAGATTGGAAATTTATCACCAAACTTGCGGCTGTCGGCTGCGCCATTCATGGTCAGATCAGTTGTACCACTCCAGACAAAATTAAGTTCGACCTGTTTTAACTGCGGGAAGACATGCTGAATAGTGCCTACTTCATTCGGATATTCTGCTGCCAAAAATCATAGAGCTATAAAAAAGAGCGGCGATATGCTGCTCTTTCCAGATCCCAATTTGATTTATCGATACATCGGCAGATTATCATTCAAACGCATAATCCCGCGAATTGCACGATACACAATCCAGATCCAGGCCAAGCCAATCACAATCAGGCAGAAAGTGGTGGCACCAAATGCTACACCTGCAAACAGATCCGGATCTTCACCGGTAAAGAACAGGAAGAAAAATGGAACAAAGGCAACGATATTCCAGATCAGATACCACCAGAAGGTGCGGATCTGCCAGGTAAAATGGCTCTCGAAAATTGTGCCGCGAACCGAACTGCGTTTCACATAGTTAATTACCAGCGCAATGACAGCAAGCAGGCCACCGGTAAAGATCGCCACAATATAAAGAATATATAGAATAAGAGTCAGTGTGCGGTTAGGGTCCTTGTCAATCGAATAGTTCATACCCTCTCCTTTTTATCAATTTCCCTTAAATATTTAAGCCGTTTAAAGGGGAAATAAGCCATAGAATCAAAATGATGTTAAAGGCTATGGTACAAAAATAAATCTGACGGAATGGTTGTTTTTGTGTTTTATGTCTCAGTTTTTGTTGGGCCAGCCAAGCTGCCGGCCAACCTCCAAGAAAAGCCACCAGATGTAGCGCATTTTCAGGAATACGGCGATTGCCCAATTGGGCTGCTTCCTTGTCTTGGGCGTAGAGCCAGTAACTCAATACATTCATCAGGCTGATCAGCAACACTACCATCCCGCTCAACAGGCCACTGAAACTGAGTACCACAAGCGCCAGAATATATCCCACACAGAGGATTTGCATCGGCTGCAATTTTTCTTTTTTATTCTTTATGACTGTTTTCTGTTTAGCCGTCAACGCCTTGATCTGGGCAGCTTTGAGATAAGTCACCTGCTGAGCACGATAACGGCCCTGATCATCCAGAATCACGGCATAATCCAAGGCACAACCAACAATCGGGCGCGGACCAGGGCGCGCAAAGTCCTTAATGTGCAGGAACACACGTTCCTTGCCGGCATCATTCGGCTGAATAAATCCATAGCCTTTTTCATCAAACCATTCCACCAAACGCCCTTGATCACGCATATTGTTGTTCCTGTTGGTTAAGCGGTAACAAACTTAAGTCGTTCGATCAACATATTACGCATTTCTTCCGGATTCTTTTGCAGAATATCGTTTCCGGTACGGCCTTGAGCCGCATTTTTCTGTGCCACTTGTAAACGCATCATCCAGAAACGACCGGCTGCCATCGCCAGGTAAAGCTGCAGACAGGCTTTTTCATCCTCAGTCAAGGGACGGATACTTTCATAAGCCTTTAGAAAAGCAACCGCACGTTCTTCATTCAAGGTCACTGCGGGATAATCTGTGCAGAAGTCATTTAAGGTAATGGCAATATCAAACAGCAGCTCATCTTTATTCAATTCATAAAAATCCAGAATGCCATTGAGCTGATCTCCCTCAAACAGGGTATTGTCACGGAACAGATCTGAGTGAATAAAGCCACGTGGGCGATCAGTATAAACGGCTGTCAATGCCTCATACAGGCCGAGCAACTTACCCAACAGGACATTATCAGCAGCATTCAGGGTTGGCTTGATTTCCTGCGCCACGGCATACCAGTAGGCATGATCACGTACGAATTCGCGTTCCAGTTTAAAATCTTTTAGTGCTACATGCATTTTTGCCTGCGCAATGGCAATGGCTTCGGCCTGAGCCTTAGTCGCTGGCATAGGATGTTCGCCTAGCATCCGTGGCGCGATCTGGGCTGGCTTACCCTTGATGCTATGAATGGCCTTGCCTGAATGCGATAATGGGACGGGCACAGCCACCCCTGCCTGTCCCAGATGCTTAAGTACGGGAACCAGTTCACCAGCAGCCTGTTCATCCATGTCCTCGAACACAGTCAATACATATTGCTGGTCTTCACAGACCAGAAAGTAGTTGGTGTTCTGGATACCTCCTTGAATGGGAATCAGATCAATCGCTTTGAGACCATAAGGCGCTGCAAAATCCTGAACTTCCTTTAAAGTCAAAGTGGTATAAACCGACATAGAAAACCTGCGAAAAAACTTACATATTTTTGCTAGAATACCGTTTCCATCTGCCAAGGTGTAGCGCTTGCGTGGGTGAGTTTCATAATCGGCTGTAATAATTGGAAAAATTTATGCTAGCTAAACGTATTATTCCTTGCCTCGACGTTGATAATGGTCGTGTGGTCAAGGGTGTTCAGTTCCTTGATATTCGTGATGCGGGCGACCCGGTCGAAGTGGCGCGTCGCTATAATGAACAAGGTGCCGATGAAATTACTTTCCTTGATATTACCGCTACACATCATGGACGTGACACGACTTATCGTACTGTAGAGCGTATGGCCGAATCTGTATTCGTACCGTTAACTGTAGGTGGTGGTGTCCGTAAAGTTGAAGATATCCGTTTACTGTTAAATGCTGGCGCGGATAAAGTCAGCATCAACTCAGCAGCTATTTATAATCCTGAATTCGTCCAGGAGGCTTCTCAGCGTTTTGGTGCACAATGTATCGTGGTGGCTATTGATGCCAAGAAAACCGGCGAGAATAAATGGGAAATCTTTACTCACGGTGGCCGCAAGGAAACAGGTATTGATGCGATTGAATGGGCCGTGAAAATGGCGGACTACGGCGCCGGTGAACTGTTAGTGACCTCAATGGATGCTGATGGTACTAAAGCGGGCTATGACCTGGCACTCATGCGTACCATTAATGACCGCGTTAACATTCCAACAATTGCTTCTGGTGGTGTCGGCAACCTGCAACATCTGGCGGACGGGATTTTAAAAGGAGGCGCAGATGCTGTACTTGCAGCCTCAATCTTCCACTTCGGCCAGCATACCATTCCAGAAGCAAAAGCCTATCTGGCAGCGCAAGGCATTGAAATGCGTCTTTAATTCTTTTTAGAGACAAGATCTGAAAAAGGCATGTTAATCATGCCTTTTTTATGACTTGAAAATTTGAGCACATGAATTATGGACAAAAAAAAAGGAGTCTTGCGACTCCTTATAAAACCAAGAATAGACTACAGCGCTTGGTGTCAACATAACCAGTAAAATCTAACCATAACTCAAGTATTCATAACAACCTGTCAGCGTTAGGCTATATCGCTGACAGGTGTAAATATAGGTCAAAAAACACCCCGAATATTGACAATTTAAGCAGGATTTATTGACAAATCACGACAAAAATAGCGTGCAAATGCATTTTATTTCCTTATCTAAAACTTCTAGGTTTCTTTTAAGGATTTAAGGCTCTATTTTTCTCAATCCATTTGGCTGGAAAGATCTGCTGAATACTGCTGCTCAGGGCTTGAGAAACCGTTTTGGGTAGATAGATGCCGAGTGGATTTTGTTCCTGTAATTCAGGCGATGAAATCACCCGTGTCCCCATAACGTAGTCGAACCATGGTCGGGTCACACACCAGTTGGCATCCTGATTACTATTCATATGATGGTCATAATGCCAGGGAATTTTTCGCTTGGCCCATTCTGGTTCCAGATGTGCCCGACGATGCACATAATAATAATTGCAGGCACTATAAAGCACTGCGAGCGACATTCCTTTTGAAACCGGATAAAAGGCCAGACCAAATACACTGGCAACAACAACCAGAGATCCAATTTCATTACGGGTACGCCAGTTCTGCCAGCCTTCTACATAGCCATGATCAGAGAATGCCGTCTTACGCACCTCCCGATGATGCTCCCAGTGTGAACGCATGCTCTGCGGTACTGGACTGTAGCGAGCCTGACCTTTGCGAGGTATACCATGCAGAATATATTTATGCGCAAACCATTCAAAACCATTGGCAATTACCAGTCCTGCCAGAAAACCTTTTAGCATTGTCTGTCCCTCCTTTTTATTTACTATAGGTGAGCTAAAAGGCTAGATATTGACCAAAAAATTCAATATGATTGACAAAACACGACAAAAAAGAATTAAAAAATGCACAGCATACAGGACGATGCAGGCACGGTTTATGGAGGTCTGGGACATTTGTTGCTGGAGTTCTATCTATCCAAACAACTCCCCATTCCAGAAAAACTACTCGCTATACAGGACGTTGAACGCTTTGAATTTGTCATCTGGCGTGAGTTGCTCATGCAATTACAGCAAAAGTTGCAGACTCCTGCCTTAGGCCTGGAAATTGCTAATTTCGTACAACCCCGACATCTCGGCATTATTGCCTATCTGGCGCTGTCCTGTGAAACCTTGAGCGAAGCCATGATGCGCTATCATGACTATCATCGTCTGGTCTATGACGGCAGTCCTTTAGAAGTCCGTGTCGAAAATGACTACCTGTCAATTGCCTGGGTCGATGTTCCTCTAAATCTGGCGACTCAATTGACAGATGAAGTCGCCATGGCATTGATGCTGAAATTTGTACGTTCGCTGATGGCTACCGATGATATTCACTTACATGAAGTTCATTTCCGTCAGCCGACCAACAAGTATCTCAATCTGTATGAACAGTACTTCCGTTGCAAGGTCCGTTTTGATCAGCCAAAGAGTGTGATTTTTATGCATGTTTCTGAACTGGCAAAACCATTACGTCAAGGTGACCAGACGCTACAGAAGCTGTTAAAACAACAGGCAGAAGCCTTATTGGAAAAACTGCCGAATACTTCACAGATAGATCATCGGATTCAGCAGGCGATCCTGACCGGACTGCAAAAAAACATGTTTCAGATTGAGCATATTGCCCGTCAGTTACACTGGTCGGTTCGGCAGTTACAGCGTCATTTGCAAAAACAGGGCAAGACCTATCAGCAGCGAATGCAGGAAATCCGTTTTATGCTAGCCCAGCAATATTTGACCGATGAAAATCTAAGCCTGCACGAGATTTCCCTGTTATTGGGTTATTCAGAACAAAGTGCCTTCCAGCGTGCCTTTAAGCAGTGGACCCGTCAGACGCCGCAACAGTGGCGCTCAGATTATCTGAAAAACAAAACATAGGAGAAATTTTTAGATTACCCGATGCAGGCCAATCTCAATACCCAATATCAAATTTAGATTTTTGAGTAAAAATAATAAAAATAATTCAAGAGAAATAAACTTTTAAACCTGAATAAAAAAAGCTCATATTAATCCTGAGCTTTTTCTGTTTCGCATGGAAGAGTCATGAAATTTTAAAAAATGACCCATTATAAAAATGGATTATCAATTTCCTGAGCGTCATCACGCTGGATCTTGTCAGGCAGATCCGGGGTATTTTCCAGTTGCTGTACCACATCATTGAGTAGCGCCTGCAAGGCCTTGGCTGCTTTCAGTCCGGCCTGATCCTTGGTTAACTGCAAGTTTCCATAGAGGCTGACACAGTCCACATCATTTTCAATGGTCAGGTCATGAATCGCATGTGATTCGGTGCCGTTTTCATAAGGTTTAAACATTTTCTTCTGTCGCTTCCTTGTTGTTTTTTAATTGTACCGGACAGATTTATGCTACCTGAATCCTGTCTGGCACAACAGAATTATTTCAAAAGCTGTAAAATGAACTGTAGCACTGCTTCCAGCAACTGCTTGATCAATGCACCTTGCGGATCATTATTGCCTGCTGCGTCACTAGTGGAGCCCTCAGATGTTGAAGTATTCCCGCTCACAGACGTACGACTGCCACCAGAACGTTTGAATTCCTCTTGTAATGCTTCCAGGTCACTTTTGGATACATCTTCGGCGCACTGGCTTTCTGCATCCCAGTTTGCATAGGTGATAGGCTTATTGGCCTTCACCTCGCTGGCTTTCAAAGGCAGCTTATAGGTATTACGTTTCTGTTCTTCAGTCAGTTGCGGGAAGATGTTGATATTAACCAGTTCCTCCAGGGCACAGACGCTGATGATCTGGACTTTTGGTGCCGGATTTTTCAGGTTGTTATCCACATAATACACCCCGGCTGCACCAGTTTTCGGCATATATACTGCTTTATAGGTCGCATTTGGTACGATTACGCCTCTGCCAATCGTCTCCAGCTTTTTCGCGCTATAAACCGGCCCTGTAACCACGTAGACATCCTGTTTCTGTTTGGTCACCACCGCACGAGTGGCTTCTTCCAGTTCACGCCACGCTTGCTGATTGTTCTTCGGGGCTTGCGGTACCATATTGGCTAAGGAGAAACTGTCAAATTGTGCCTGCTTGGTTGGCATATCGGCATTTGGTGCCATATGTCCACGGTCATAGCCAGTACCGCGGTAATCTGCCAGAGTTGCGCGATGCGCCGAACTGACACGTTCTTCCTCATGGAAGCTGTCTTCACGCGGAATCTTTTGACTCAGGCGAGATGGCGTCAATAGTTCTGCCACCCATAATGGTGTTTTGGAGACACCAGAATACATGACATTAAAGCCGTTAAAGCACAGTGCATAGCTGTTCTTTTTTAAGCTGTCCTTCATTAAGTAGGGGGGCACATCCCGGTAAAACTGATCCAGACAGGCAGAATTTGATGGTGAAGACAGCGATACCCACTGGCTGATTTTTTCTTGACCAAAGGCAATCGCAAAACTACCCGATGCCACCACACCCAGGATAATTTTTACAGTATTTTCGTTAAGGAACTGAAAGACAGGATTTTTTTTGGTACGTTGCTTCTTGGCCATGATTACAGCTACTTTAGAACATCTACAGCGGGTGTTGCCGAGCTTAACAAGCCCTGTAAGCCGTGTATATCATGACATTTCTAATCGATTAACAAATAAGCGATATGTAAATAAACATCCATTAAGTATGTAACAGCCTGTCGGTTTTTTACGAATACTTGAACTAGATTTCAACCCATTTATGTAGCTTTCCTTGCTGCCTACTCTTTAATTATGCAATTGTAAGAAACTCTAATTCCTCGAAGAAATATACGAAGGAGCATTGTGATGTTATCGCTGAAGAAAAACTCCCATACTTGCAAAACTCATTATTCAAAATTACTGGCTTTAGGTGTATTTACCAGTGTAATGAGCCTCAGTGCATTGGCTGAACCACGAGTACAGCCGGGCGAAACATTAGAAAGCCTGTCCAAGGCACGAATTAGCACCACTGTAAACGGTCAGAATGCTTCTCTGGAAAATTTGGTCAATTCTGGTCAGATTCGTTTAGTGCAGCCAAGTCAGGCACCTGCTATGCAAAGTAATCCGTCATCTGGCATGCAATCTGGTCAGCCGGGCATGTCTCAGGCTCCGGGTATGATGCGCCATTCTCAAGATCCTGCCATGATGCGACAAGGTTCAACTCCAGACATGCAGCAACCCAACGATCCTCGTACTCTGCCTGAGATGCAGCAAGATTCCCCGATGACACCAGCAGGCTCTACTGCTCCAGGTGTAACTACTCCATAACGGGTCTGAAACAGATATTAAAAACCAGAGCTGAACTCTGGTTTTTTCATTTTGAGTATTGTTGCTAGATTTCGATCTGGCTACCAAGTTCCACCACCCGGTTAGTTGGAATCTGATAGAAATCACTCACCGGACTGGTATTACGTTGCATTGAGATAAACAGTTTTTCACGCCATGGTGACATGCCTTCTCCGATTGCATGAATTACCCGGTCACGAGAGATAAAGAAACTGATCTGCATCAGATCATAGTCAAAGCCCCATTCCGTGTAGGCTTGCTTGACCGCCCGTGGAATATCAGGCTGATCCTTGAAACCGAAATAGGCATAAATCCGGTAAAAATGCTCATTCAGCTTTTCAACTTCTACCCGATCTTCCTCTCCCACAAAGGGAATATCCCGGGTAATCACCGTAACCATGATATTACGTTGATGCAGTACCTTGTTATGCTTGATGTTATGCAGCATGGCATGTGGTACGACATCCGGAGTTCCGGTCAGGAAAATGGCATCTCCCGGCACAAACTGGGTACCGCCACCGGTAGAAACACTCTTGATAAATAGCTCAATTGGCAAGGTATTTTGCTGCATACGTTTGAGTAACAGTTCGCGGCCATCCTTCCAAGTCATGAGTATCGTAAACAATACTGCGCCAAGCATGATTGGCACCCAGCACCCGAATAGATTTTCAGTGAAGTAGATGCGACAAAAATCAGATCGAGCGCCAGAAAAGGAGCCGCGAATAATAGTACTTTCCAGATTGGCCAGCGCCAGAAACCATAAGCCAAAATAGAGATCAAGATCGTGCCACAGAGCATGGTCATGGTTACTGCCACCCCATAGGCGCTGGCAAGTCTCGCACTGTTCTCAAATAACAAAATCAGAATCACGACCGAAATAAACAGCATCCAGTTAATGAATGGCAGATAAATCTGGCCACGTTCTTCAGCTGAAGTGTGTTTCACGCTCAAACGTGGTAAATAGCGCAGCTGAATTGCCTGATTGACCATCGAGAATACCCCGGTAATCACGGCTTGTGAGGCAATGACCGCAGCAGCCGTTGCCAGACCAATCATTGGATACAGGCTCCATTCCGGCAGCAGCATATAGAATGGATTAGCCAAAGCTTCTGGACTACGTAGCAGAAGCGCACCCTGCCCTGCATAATTGAGTAACAGACATGGCAAGACAATAATGAACCAGGCCAGACGAATTGGCAGGCGACCAAAATGTCCCATATCTGCATAAATCGCTTCGCCTCCGGTCATGGTCAGAATCACTGCGCCCATGGTCAGGAAAGCCACATAAGGTTGATCTACCACAAAATGATAAGCCCAATAAGGGTTGATCATATGCAGGACCGTCGGCGTCTGGATGATGCTCCATAAACCAAAGCCACCAATCGACAGGAACCACAGCAAAGTCAGTGGACCAAAAAATTTACCCATGGTCCCGGTACCATGACGCTGTACCAGAAACAGGCCGGCAATGATTCCGATGGATAAGGGCTCCAGCCATTTATTAAACACTGGCGTAGCAATACTCAATCCTTCAATGGCAGAGAGTACAGAAATCGCAGGTGTAATAATCCCATCACCAAAGAACAATGAAGCACCAATAAAGCCTAAAGCAATCAGATAAATCTTTTTCTTATCCGAGATTAGTGTTGTCCGCAGGTTGAGGGCCAGCAGTGACATGATGCCGCCCTCACCATTGTTGTCAGCACGCATGATGATGGTGACGTATTTAAAACTCACCGTCAGCATGATGCACCAGAAGATCAGGGAGAGAATGCCCAGTACCGAGGCTTCGCTGATGGCAAGATGCGAGGTCAGGAAACATTGGCGTAGTGCATAAAGAGGACTGGTACCAATATCACCAAAAACGACCCCAAGCGCAGCCAGCGTAATGACTGGTAAAGCTGCTTTTTGTGCAGTACTTTGCATATATTGTCTTCGTTTTAGAAAGCATTTTTGCGAATCATAGCACTGCCTCTAAACTTTTTCTGCAAATCAATTGTTTCAAGCTTGGCAGACTGGTTTTTTTTCTATATCATCCACCGCCATGGTGAAGTGTCCGAGTGGCTGAAGGAGCACGCCTGGAAAGTGTGTATACGTTAATAGCGTATCGAGGGTTCGAATCCCTCTTTCACCGCCAAGATTCATTCCCATAATGTCCTGTGGAATACCAAAAGGCTTAAATTTTAAGGGTTTAAGCCTTTTTTGTTGGCTGTAATTACATATCATGCTGCAATTTCACTATTGGCTATTCCTCAACGCCTTCATTTTTAGCTCCTAGAAAAGCATAAATATTTAATCAGATTCTTTAATTTTTACGGCTTAATAAAGGAAAACTCATTAAGCATGTTGGCTAAATTCCATTTTTAGAAGTTACATTAATTTTAATTTTATGAATCACTATTAAGCTTGTAATATTCTGCCAATTGTTTGAAAAGTGATCTAATATAAAATGTGTAATCAGAAGCTCGCTGTAGTTTCTTTTCCAATTTAATACCTCCTTCCTTATGATGGAGGTATTTTTTTATTTTAAAAAAAATCAGTTCTTATACAGTGGTGAATTCTCTTATACTCTTATTATTCAGCCCCGGATAACAACTAGAAAAGACGATGAAAAAACTAACCTTTACTACCCTGCTCGTTATGTTTGTTATTGCTGGTTGCCAAAAGCAGCCTGAGCAGGCAGAAGCTGCAATGTCGACAGATAAAAACTCTGTAGATGTCATTCAGTTTGAACAGGCGGATCAGAAAATCAGTGGTTTTCTGGACCAGTTAGATAACCCGGCTACGCCTATGGAACTTCGCAAGAAAATCATTTGCGAAGATTATCCTGAGGTGTATTTTAAAGAATATGTACCTGCCTTTATAAAAATTGCGCCAGAAAACACAAAAGAACAGTTAGCACAGGATTTGAAGCTGGCACTGGATTTTTATAAGAAGAAGGACAATGTCGTTTGCTAATGCTTGTCTTTTAATTAATGAACAAATGAATTGCCCTCTTTTCCCTATATATACTTCATGAAAGTTATACAAAAAATTCAGTTACTGAATTCTAACTTGGCATAAAAATAGCTTAATTTTATTGTCATCATCGCTATGTTATGTTGCTCTTAGCGGGCACATAAAAGGAGAAAAAAAACCAGTAGATCCAACCAACCACGCCATTGATCTTGATTCAAACTAAAAGCTAAAAGATAGACACACTGCTATTCGGGAGCGAACATGAATAACAGCGCAAACTATGCAAAACAGATCAAAAATGCTAAACGTGGCGGTTACACTCCGACCATTGCCAAAGACGTCAACAAACACAAGATTCAAAAAGCCCTCAGACTCATCGAACAGTGGAGAAGCCTCGCTCAAGAACTCAAACCCCAAATGCAGTTTGACATGGCCTTTACCTTGGAGGAATGTGCTCAGGATCTGGACCGTATCCTAAAAAGCCGATAAACCTAGTTTTTATTCATCTCTGAAACCAGTTTAAATTTTCCACCCTCGCCCACACTTTCGCATGTGGGCGATTTTCATGAATCCAGCTGATGTATTTCAAGTTTTGCAGCTTTTCGTATCATGCAGAATTCAATCAAACTTAAAATTTTACCAAAGCATTTAAACGGTTATTTTTTGGCTTGCATCACCTCAAAAAATCTGTAGAATGCACACCACAACGCCGGCATAGCTCAGTTGGTAGAGCAACTGACTTGTAATCAGTAGGTCCACAGTTCGAATCCGTGTGCCGGCACCATTTTCTTAGCCTCGCTTTTTTAGTGAGGATTTGATGTTTCTGGAGTCTGCATTTTCTTCGGGCTTAATCTTTTCAGGCACTGTTCTAGTGCTTTGCTTTTGCGCTGATCTGCACATACCGCACCACACCTTCTTTAAAAAGCTTTCGGCATAGTTTTGCGGTCATCTGAATTTTAAATTCATCTAGTCTGGACGTCTTTACAGACTGAACCATTTTTTTTGAATTTAAATCCTGCTGTACATACCTGGCAAAACCGGCAAATACTGATTCTGACAGATCTTCAACCTGAACATCTGTGAATTCAAACTGATCCAGACATTCATATAGCGTACCGAGCGGCATCAAATCACTTAAATTGACATCTGCTGATTTCAGCAAAAGCTGGTATTTATGCTTTTGAAATGAATTTAAAGTTTTCCAGCGCTCAGACAAGACTAGATGATGAAAACCGATTCGCGCTTTTAAATTCAAAACTGGGACTATCTGTTCCAGCAAGCTTGGTACGCTATTGTGATAAGCCGCATCCAGACACAGCACAGCGTTAAACTTATGTGGGAAATGGATATCTTTTAGTCGAAGAAAAGAAGCATGATAAATTGCATTCAGTTCAGGTAAATGCTGCTGAATCCTGGTAACACAAGTTTTCTGTAGCTCTACGCCTGCCAGGTATTGCACCTGATAGTGCTGCTGCCAATGCAGCAGACTGGCACCCTGGCCACAGCCAAGATCCAGTAATTTATCTTTTGAATTTAAATGAATGGTTGCAGCCAGATGATCAGCCAAAGCCTGACAAGCAGCAACATAGTCCTGCTGCCCTGTCTGCCAGTAACCAAGATTGCTCCAGGGCAATAATGAAGTATCTCCAAGCAATGCCGCATTAATAGCATATTTATGCTCGGGTAGACGCTGCCGAAAGGCCTGGAACAGTTTCATGCTTAATAACCGAGTTGTGGTGCAACCTCAATATTCGGTTTTAATCCCTCGAATGGCAATGGTGCGCCAAAGATTTCTGCAATCTTCATCGCTGAAGTAACTGCAGATTCCAGAATTGGCAAGCCATCACATGACCATGAACCACAATAGAATACCTTACGGTCCTGATCCAGATGACGTTGCTGTAATTCCTTGTTCAAGGCTACAGTATGCGCATCAACCACTGCGCGGGTCAGTGTCACAGAAGAAATAACTTTCTTCGGATCGATATCAGTCACCGGACGCCAGGTCTGGAATACCGGAGATTTACCCACTAATGTTGGTTCAACCGCATTGAGCCATACCGTGAACTGCTGACGGGTAAACTTACGGTCCATCATATAGCTTAGTACTGCCCAGTCTTTACGTTTCGGCGGCATAACGCTGGTATCGGTATGAATCACCAATTGCCCCTGCTCAAACTGGAATTTTTTTAGTAATTCAATATCTGTTGCAAACTGGTCTTTATCAAGAAATTCCTCGATCTTATTGGTGGGTGTAGCAACGATGACACGGTCAAATAACTTGGAATAACCCGCCGCATTTTCTACACGGACCTGATCACCCTGCTGTTGTACCAGCGTGGTTGCTGCACCACTGACAATGTCGATGCCTTCAATCAGTTTATCCACCAAGGCTGGTGTACCGCCCTGCATACGTAATAATGCATCGCCATCTGTCAGTTGACGTAGGAAAATCAATAAGGGCTTGGCTGGCCATTCACCAATGGTTTTTGGGTTACAGGTACAGATGGTATACAGCACTGGCATCACCGCACCATGCCAGAATACTTCTTCAATATCATTGCGATTAATAAATTCTGCCAGGCTGATATCCTGATTTTTAGATTTAAAGAATTTGTTCAACGCTGTTTTTAGTTGTAATAAACCTTTAACCAGACGCCAGCCATACTGCTGAAGGCCTTTACGGTTATTGATAATCGGAAAGTTACCAATTCGGCTACGCGAAGTCGTCAGCCAGGTTTCAGTCCGGTCCTCAAATAACCAGCTGCACGCCATATAAGTGCGTACCGGATAGGTCTTGATCCCCAGATGAGTCGCAAGACTTAGCGTATTTTTCCACAAGTACGGATTCATCACACGCAAAGGAGCATCTACCAGCCCACCTTCAAACTCGAGGCTGTGACTGTCCATGCCGCGCCCTTGCAGCGCTTCAAAAATAGTGATGTGATGTCCTGCATCCTGAAGAATTCTGGCTGTAGCCAGTCCGGCCATGCCACTACCAATTACTGCGATATCCAAACTGATCATCCGTCATTGAGAAACTTTTAGAAATTATGTACCAAGCCTGCCGTAATTAGGCTATTAAAATCTTCCAGATTGCGTTTTTTTCAGATGGACTAAAGCGCTTGAAAATTCATAATTTTTTACATTTTTAATATAAAAAGTTAACACTGTTTAAATTTATGCTTTTATTGATATTTTTTGTATTTTTAAAAAAATTATCCTTTAAAAACAATACATTTAAATTAACCAATTTTTTAACTTTCGTTTTACAAAAGATACAAGAAGCGCTATAATTTTCTGCATAATAAAATGATAACTCCATCGCCCTCCACAGTGTTGAAGTTATTTAAAAAATCTTATAATCAGAAGAACTTACAGCGCATAACTATTTAAGAGCCTCTGCACTGCAGAGGCTTCTTTCTTTCTGGACTGACATTTTTATTCAGCAGCTACCGGAATTTCTCCAAATTTACCCTGATTAAAATCCTGGAAGGCTTGGACAATTTCTTCCTTGGTATTCATCACAAAAGGACCATAACCTTGAATGGGTTCCTTCAAGGGTTCACCGGTCAAGACTACGAATTTGCTGTCCTGATAAGCCTGAATCTGGATTATAGGATCGCTATCCTGAGCAAATATCACAATAGAACTGTCCAGAACTTTCTGGCCAGCATTCACTACCAGCTCTCCACTCAATAGCACCAGCAAAGCATTATGACCGGCAGGTATCTGCAGCATCGTTTCATAATCTGCTTTGAGCTCACCGTCCCAGACATTGACCGGACTAAAGGTATGCGCCGGACCATGATGCCCATCAAGTTCACCAGCGATGACCCGAATATGCCCTGCACCTTCATCCATTTCAATCCGAGGAATATCAGTTGCCGTCAGTGCCTGATAACGCGGTGTAGTCATTTTGTCTTTGGCAGGTAAATTTACCCACAGCTGGACCATTTCAAACAGACCACCATTCCGGGCAAAGTCTGGAGAATGGAATTCTTCATGCACCACGCCTGCACCTGCAGTCATCCACTGTACATCACCTGCCTGAATCGTACCGCCACCACCGCCAGAATCCTTATGCGTTACTCCACCCTGATAGGCGATTGTCACGGTTTCAAAACCACGGTGTGGATGTGAACCGACACCCTGCTGCACCGTAGTCGGATCAAAATGATACGGCGCTGCATAATCCAGCAGCAGGAACGGACTGATGACCTGACCAAGACGGTCATAAGAAAACAGGTTTTTAACCGGAAATCCATCACCGACCCAATGCATGTGTTGATTACGGTAAACGCCTATGACTTTTTTCATCTTTTTACTCCTATCTGAATAGGATGAACATGCAGTCATTGTATGCGTTGTGGACAGCTATCGATACTATGCCAATGAAATGCAGTATCCCGAATATAAGACAATACTGGTGTCAGTACTGGTACCCTACAACTGGTTTATACCTTATGTAAAAGCCAGCGTCGGGTGATGAAAAAACTGATCGAGCATCTGATTGAAGGTTTGCGTGCCGTAGCCGGAAGTCATCAAGGCTATATGATTTAATTGTCCTTTCATTTTCGAATAACCATAAAAAAATCCAGCGCTGAAGGCTGGATTTTTTTAGATTTGATAAAGATTTATCGAATTAGATTTTACCTACCAGGTCGATTGAAGGAGCTAGGGTTGCTTCGCCTTCTTTCCATTTTGCAGGACATACTTCACCTGGATGAGCATGTACGTACTGAGCTGCTTTTACTTTACGAAGCAGTTCCTGTGCGTCACGACCGATACCACCTGCGTTGATTTCAATGATCTGGATTTTACCATCCGGATCGATCACGAAAGTACCGCGGTCAGCCAAACCTTCAGCTTCGATCAGCACTTCAAAGTTTTTCGCCAGAGCCCAGGTTGGATCGCCAATCATTGGATACTGGATTTTACCAATCACGTCAGACGTGTCATGCCAAGCTTTATGCGTAAAGTGCGTATCCGTGGATACACCATAGATTTCTACACCCAGTTTCTGGAATTCAGCATATTGATCGGCAAGATCGCCTAATTCTGTTGGACAAACAAAAGTGAAGTCAGCAGGATAGAAGAATACAACAGACCATTTGCCTTTCATGTCCTGCTCAGATACTTCAACAAATTGACCATTGTGGTAAGCAGTTGCATTAAATGGCTTAACTTCAGTATTGATTAAACTCATGTGATTTTTCCTATCAGTTCGCGGGAATTCATTCGATGAACTAAGAATACGCAAAAACTAATAATAGATAAAACCGTAACTTTTTATAAAAACTATCGTTTTTTTAGATTTATAAATTCTATTAATTTTTTACTTATTATCTTTTATTCCAATTTAACTCCTGACCTCTACCGAGAGAAATGCTGTAAAGAATCCCAAACTGACTGCGCCAAAGCAGATGCATGTTTTTGCGGAGAATCCTTGACTCGACCTGCCAGCCAGGTACGGCAATAGCTTTCTGTCGCGCCAATTACTAAAGAGGTCAGTAAAGCAGGTGGTACAGCTTGCAGACAAGCGGCATCTGACTGCTGGGCCAGCCATTTCTTTAAATCCTGATTGCGCTGGCTGGTACGCTGTTCCAGATCCTGACGCAGTTCTGAGGTATGTACCACATGATGGGCCGCATAGAGAAAACGGGCAAAGTCTGGATAACTGATGACCCAATCAATATAACTTCGGATAATGGCATGAATACCCTGTTCAGCACTTTTCGCTTGGGATAAGGCATCTAAACGTCGGCTGGACTGATCCTTTAAAGCGGCTAGATACAGCGCAGCTACGATCCCATCCTTGTGATGAAAATGATGATAAATTGCGCCAACACTGGTTTCTGCCCGATCCCGAATCATTTCAATTGTCGTTGCAGCTATGCCACTTTGTAAAAATTCCTGTAGCGCACAATTCAGAATTTGACGCTTTAAGGCCAAGCGTCCGCCTGGATAACTCCCTTCCAATACATCTATACCTTGCATTCTCCTTAATGTGCTCGGCACCGTTAATCATTAACTTGTCTATTTTAAACACTTTTCTTGTGAGTCCTGCAAATACAGAATATTATTCTGTATGAGGATCTTATTATTATTCACCTCTTACGCAGGATCGCGATCATGAGCCAGGCTCTAAAAATATGGAAAACCTTTCACAAAAAACCAGGTGGTAAATACATATTTTCCAGATTACTTTGCATAAAAATACCTTATTTCAGCAGTATTTCCCCATTGCTAAACGCTTGCTCCGTATTATTGCGAAGTGAGCATGAAGAAACATGCGGCTGTACTCAATCATCTAGATACAATCCATGCGATTGCCATATGCAATCTGGCTGAACTGGCAGCAGGTACCATGACCGATGCCAGCGTCCCCAAAACCCATTCCTGGATTCTAAAAGGTATGCAGGTCGAATATCTTAAAAGAGCAACGACCGATTTAAGAGCTATTGCCACACCTGCAAAGTTAAATGTTGAATGGCATGAAATCGCTGAATACCAGGTTAATGTTGAGGTTCTGGATATGGCACAAGAAACCGTATGCCGTGCCCTCATTACAATGTGGGTATCTCCTAAAAAGAAGAAAACAAATAAACGTGTTTAAAAAAACCCGTCGGATGACGGGCTTTTAAGGATGCTTTTCTGCTTTAAATTTTAATCAAAATGGTAAGTCATCATCCAGGTCTGCTGCAGGCGCTGCAACTGGAGCTGGTGCAGATTTTGGCGCAAAACCGCTTGGGTTATTATTGCCATAGCCATTACCACCCGCAGGTGCATTATTGAAGCCACCTTGCTGTGGTGCATTATAACCTTGTTGACCAGCATTGTTATTGCCATAGCCGCCCTGGTTATTGTTGAAACGTGGCTGTGCAAAACCGCCATTGTCTGACTGTTCACCTTGAGGACGGCCAGAATCCAGCATTTGCATCTGCTCACCACGGATTTCTGTAGTGTAACGCTCTTGACCACTTTGGTCTGTCCACTGACGGGTACGTAGTGAACCTTCGATATAGACTTTAGAACCTTTACGTAGATACTGCTGTGCAATTTCACCTAAACGGTTATGCAGCACAATGCGGTGCCATTCTGTTTGCTCTTTACGCTCACCAGTGTTCTTATCCGTCCACGAATCACTAGTCGCGATAGAGAATTGAGTGAGAGAACCCCCATTCGGGAAAGTTTTTGTTTCAGGATCTCGACCTAAAGTACCTACTAAAATAACCTTATTTACACCACGCATGAGACCTATACTTCCTATTTGTTTCTATATTTTACTTTATAAGAGTTATGCTTAAATGGCTACCTCTTTACCCAACAAGTGCGTTAATTGTTGTCGCGCAGTATCATTAATCTGCTGTTTATCAACCTTGACGTAGGCCACTTGCTGTTCAGGCATCACCACGACTTCTTCAATACCATGAATAGATAAAAGCTGTGAAGTCCATTCATCTGTTTGTCGATTTTCAGGCAGGCTTAACACCAGGGACGAAAGATAGCGCGGCTGAGCCAGACCAAAACTGATGAGCAGCCAAATTATAGCAACCGCAGTCAGAATACTCCAACCCATGGAAGTATCATTCAGCAACAAAAGTTGTCCGCCTAGCGTACCGCCAAAGAAGGCGCCGAGGAACTGACTGCTGGCATTCACGCCCATCGCTGTTGCCTTGGACTGAATTGGCGCAACCTTGGATAACCACGATGGTAATAAGGCTTCCATTACATTGAAGGCAATAAAGAAGATCCCTAAACCAGTGAGCAGGATATATTTCGATTCAAAGCCAAAAATCAGTACCAATAGGCCAACGATAATTCCCGCAATTGCAGTCAGGAAAATACCACGCATTTTGCGGTATTTTTCCGCCAGAATAATGCTTGGAAAAGCAAAGAACAGACTAATCACGAGTAAGGGCAGATACACCCAGCCATGACTGGCCAAAGGAATATTAGCGAACTCAATCAGCTGTGAAGGCACATAGATAAACATTGCCGTGAGTAACAGATGCAGGCTAAACACCGAAACATGCAGGCGATTCAGGTCACCCATTTTTAGGACTTGTTTCAGCTGGATCAGATACCCCTGCTGAAAATTACGATGATGACGGGTCACTTTCGGCACCATCAGCAGCATCGCAATTGCCGCAAACCCCATTATGGTAGTCACCCAGAACAGCCCTGAAATACCCACAAGACCCGTTAACCAAGGACCTAAGGTAAATGCCACCACAAAAGATAAGCCGATACTCATGCCCATAGTCGCCATAGCTTTCATGCGGTTTTCTTCACGGGTCACATCGGCAAGCAATGCCATGACCACCGCCGAAACCGCACCGCCGCCCGCAATGGCACGCCCAATAATCACTCCATAGATTGTGTCCGACATGGCGGCAATTGCACCACCCAGAGCGAATAGCAATAACCCAATGACCACCAATGGTTTGCGACTGAAACGGTCTGCAATCAGGCTAAACGGAATCTGTAGAATGGCCTGAGTCAGACCATAAACCCCCACTGCCAGGCCAATCAGTGCCGGCGTAGCATATTCATATGACTGTCCTGCAACCGAAAATACAGGGATAATCATAAACAACCCCAGCATGCGCAGTGCAAAAATGCTGCTAAGCGCAAAGGTTGAGCGACGTTCTAGGGCATTCATCATAAATTATGGTAGTTCAATTGATGGATCTTCAGGCGAAGATTATAGGACATTCGGCCGGGATGGATGCAGGAATTTTATTTGAAATAAAGATGATGCTGATCTAAAAAATAAAAAAGCGCAGCCGAAGCTACGCTTTTCATTCAGGGTCAGCACTTTATTTGTCTAAAGCTGCCTGACGCTTCTTGTACTGAATCGAGGCAATCACTGCCCAGACAATAAAGGCCACACCGATCAGACCGGTCACCAATTCTGGTACATGCAGGCCGGTTCCGCTGGCAATCATAATGAAAGCCAAGGCACCAATCGCATAATGCGCACCATGTTCCAGATAGATATAGGCATCCAATGTGCCCTGCTCAACCAGATAAATCGTCATTGAACGAACAAAGATCGCACCAATTGCCAGACCGAGCATGATGATCACCACGTCTGAGGTAATCGCAAAGGCACCTATCACGCCATCAAAACTGAACGAGGCATCCAGAACTTCTAAATAGAGGAAACCACCAATACCGGCTTTCACTACACCGGTCGGTACGCCATTTTCATCATGACGAACTGCATTGCCATTTTCATCCACTTCAGGTTCACCACCGAGCATATGACTCAGCACCTGCACCCCGATATAAATCACGATGCCCCAGATTCCCGCCATGGTCACGACCAGACGCTTGGCTTCATCGACATTGGCTGCCATGATTAACAAGGCCACCAGTGCAATAAAGACCGACATCGCCGGAACACTGGCCAGGTTGGATAAACGGCGTTCTACTCGTCTGAACCAGTGGGTATCCTTTTCTTCATCCAGGAAGAAATTCAGGAATACCATCAACAGGAAGGCACCACCAAATGCCGCAATTTCAGGATGATGCGCCATCAAACGCGCTGAATATTCTTTTGGATCATTCAGGGCCAGACGTACCACTTCCATAAAGCCCAGGTCTGCAGTCACTGCAACAATGACCACCGGGAAGATCAGACGCATCCCGAAAACTGCAATCAGAATACCCACTGTCAGGAATAGCATTTTCCAGAAATGATCCCAGCCACGCAGAACAGAGGCATTGACAACCGCGTTATCGAAGGACAACGACACTTCCATAATCGCCAGAATGGCGGTAATGGTCAGTGCTGTGAACATGGTTTGCAGGCCCGCTTCCGGACCATGGGTATAACCCCAATAAGCAGACAAACCAAGGCACACGATCGAAAATGCGATTGAGAAACCAAAATGTTTCAACATACAAATCGACCTTAGATAAATTTCATTGAGTGTATTTCTTTTATTGTAGGGAAATACCAAGACTAAAACTTGTCTCAATTATGAAACTTTTGCCGCATAAACCAAAGCACTTCCTGAACCATTTTTTGCGTATTTTCTGCTTTTCAAATCTATCGATCTTTTCAACGGGTCGATCTTTGCTATAGTGCTGCATGCTTTGACTTCAACTGCTCAGGATTTCAGTATGAGTTTCTCTCAAGACGTATGGCAACGTAACCTCGAACTTTATCAAAAGACCCTGGCCCTGCCTTTTAACCAGCAGCTGGCACAAGGCACATTGAGCCGTGATGCCTTCAGTCATTATGTGATTCAGGATGCGCATTATTTGCTGGCCTATGGCCGTGCACTGGCAGTCTGTGCCGCCAAAGCCTTTGAGGCTGATGATGTGATCCAGTTTAGTGAAGCGGCTAAAATTGCGATTGTGGTCGAGCGCAGCCTGCATAATGGCTTTATGCAGGATTTCGGTATCAGCAAAGCCCAGTTCGAAGATACGCCGTTGACTCTGGCCTGCCATCACTATACTTCCTATTTGCAGGCAACTGCCTGGGCCGAAAGCTATCCGGTGGTGCTGGCAGCCCTGCTGCCATGTTTCTGGATTTATGCAGAAGTCGGCAAGGATATTGTCGATAAGGCCGCAGCCAATAATCTTTATCAGGCCTGGATTGATACTTACGCCGGGGAAGATTTCCATACTGCTGTACGCAATGTGATTGCAACTGTGGATCGCGTAGCAGCGCGTGTCGATGCCGACACCCTGGAAAAAATGCATACAGCCTATACCCATGCAGCGCGTCTGGAATGGTTGTTCTGGGACAGCGCATTTGAGCAACGCCAGTGGCCTGGTCTGGATTGATACAAGCTGAATTCAGCCCTGTTCAATACGGGGCTTTTTATTTTTTCTATAACATTCTGGATGATGCAAAATCATTATAATTTTGATCGTGATCGACACGCTGCAATTCTACGCACTCTGTCTTTTTACAGAGCTTAAATCCATGTTCAAATGCTTTGATTAAAAGCAGGACCAAAATTTTAATCGGAAAAAATATCTCATACATTTTTAACTTATTGCTTTGGTACTGATCTTTTGACCAATCACCGACATAACTTGACGTTTAAAATACTTTTATTTGCACTTGAACATTTTTCATCCGGTATCATATAAGGGTTTTTGATGAATATTCTAGGATCATTGCATGAGCCAAAGCCACATCCGTATTCGAGGCGCACGTACCCATAACCTTAAAAATGTGAACCTTGATATACCACGCGACAAGTTTGTGGTGATTACGGGACTGTCTGGTTCAGGTAAGTCTTCACTGGCATTCGATACCCTGTATGCCGAAGGTCAGCGCCGTTATGTCGAGTCATTGTCTGCCTATGCACGCCAGTTTCTGTCCCAGATGGAAAAACCGGAAGTCGATTCAATAGAAGGCTTAAGTCCGGCCATTGCGATCGAGCAGAAGTCGACCAGCCACAACCCGCGTTCAACCGTGGGGACTATTACTGAAATTTATGACTATCTGCGTCTGCTGTATGCTCGCGTCGGTACACCTTATTGTCCAGAACATGACCTGCCGATGGTCGCGCAAACCGTGAGTGAAATGGTGGATGCGGTAAAAGGCTTGGAAGAAGGTACTGGCCTGATGCTGTTGGCGCCTGTCGTACGTGAACGTAAGGGTGAATATTCCGCATTATTTGAACAGTTACAGAGCCAGGGTTTTGTACGCGCCCGCGTGGATGGCGAGATCATGGAAATTGATCCTCCGCCAGAACTGGATAAAAAGAAAAAGCATACCATTGAAGTGGTGGTTGACCGCTTTAAAGTGCGTGATGATCTGGGTAACCGTATTGCCGAAAGCTTTGAAACTGCACTTCGTCTGGGTGGCGATATTGCCATTGTCTCGCGGATGAAAGGCGAACGACCAGATCGTGTTTTCTCAGCCAAACATTCCTGCCCGAAATGTGATCGTGCGGTGGCAGAACTGGAACCACGTCTGTTCTCGTTCAATAATCCATTTGGTGCCTGCCCGGTTTGTGATGGCCTCGGTACGCGTAGCCATTTTAGTGCAGATAAACTGATTCCAAATCCTGAACTGAGTATCAGTCAAGGCGCAATCCGGGGTTGGGACCGTCAGCGTCCATATTATTACAGCATGATCGAAAAGGTCGCCAATCACTTTGGCTATTCACTGGATACGCCATGGAATCAGCTCGAAGCCGATGTTAAAAAGAAATTCCTCTATGGAACCGGTCGCGAAAAGATTGACCTGAGTTATATTGATGAACGCGGTCGCCGTCATAATCGTGTGATTGCTTTTGAAGGTGTACTGCCGCATTTAGAACGCCGTTATCGTGAAACTGAAAGCAATTATGTCCGTGATGATTTGGCACAGTACTTGTCCAATGCAGCCTGTGATGCCTGCGATGGTTCACGTCTGAATGAAATTTCACGTAATGTCAAAATTCTGGACAAGACCATTGCTGACATTACCCGCATGTCGATTGGTGACGCCGAAAGCTACTATCAAGGTCTGAATCTTGAAGGTGCCCGCGGTGAAATTGCCGATAAGATTTTTAAGGAAATCCGTGAGCGTCTGCACTTCCTGGTGTCTGTTGGTTTAAATTACCTGAGTCTGTCCCGTTCAGCTGAAACTTTATCTGGTGGTGAAGCACAACGTATACGTCTGGCTTCTCAGATCGGTGCCGGTCTGATGGGTGTCATGTATGTGCTGGATGAACCCTCGATTGGCCTGCACCAGCGTGATAACGACCGTCTGCTACAAACCTTGGTACGTCTGCGTGATCTTGGTAATACAGTATTGGTCGTTGAACATGATGAAGATGCGATTCGTGCCGCTGATCATATTATTGATATTGGTCCAGGTGCCGGCGTACATGGCGGTCATGTGATTGCTGAAGGAACCTATCAGGAACTTGCTGAACATGAAGATTCCCTGACTGGTAAATATCTGTCTGGCAAGCTGAAAATTGAAGTACCGAAAAAACGGACCCAACCACCAAAACCGGAAGAACAGATCAGGCTGATGGGTGCAGCAGGCCATAATCTGAAAAATGTCGACCTGACCATTCCATTAGGGGTGATGACCTGTGTCACGGGTGTATCAGGTTCAGGTAAATCGACGTTAATTAACCGCACCTTGTTGCCACTAGCAGCAACACAGCTCAATGGTGCGACTACTCAGACCTCAGAGAAATTTGATTCGATTGATGGTTTGCAATTCTTGGATAAAGTTGTAGATATTGATCAGAGTCCGATTGGACGTACACCACGTTCCAACCCAGCGACTTATACCGGTCTGTTTACTCCGATTCGTGAACTGTTTTCACAAACACAGGAAGCCAAGGCACGTGGTTATGCAGCCGGCCGTTTCTCGTTTAACGTGAAAGGTGGTCGCTGTGAGGCCTGCGAAGGCGACGGTATGATCAAGGTGGCAATGCACTTCCTGCCGGATATGTATGTACCGTGTGATGCCTGTCAGGGCAAGCGTTATAACCGTGAAACGCTGGAAGTAAACTACAAAGGCAAGAACATTTCTGATGTACTGGAGATGACTGTTGAAGATGCCATGCATTTCTTCGATGCCATTCCAGTGATTCACCGTCGATTGGAAACCTTGCATCAGGTTGGCTTAGGTTATATCCGTCTGGGTCAGTCTGCGACAACACTTTCTGGTGGTGAAGCACAGCGGGTGAAACTGGCACGTGAACTGGCAAAACGTGATACCGGCCAAACCCTGTATATTCTGGATGAACCGACGACTGGCCTGCATTTCCATGATATTGCCAAGCTGCTAGATATCCTGCATCAGCTCCGTAACAAGGGCAATACCATTGTGGTGATTGAGCATAACCTGGATGTGATTAAGACTGCGGACTGGATCGTGGACTTAGGTCCTGAAGGTGGTTCAGGTGGTGGTATGATTATCGCGGAAGGTACGCCTGAAGAAGTGGCAAAGAGTAAGACTTCGCATACCGCGCGGTTCTTAAAGCCGTTATTGAAATAATTTAATCCTTCCCGACCCTCCTTTATAAAAGGAGGGAGTATTTCAATATCAATTCAATGGAGTCCCCCTCTTTACAAAGAGGGGTTAGGGGAGATTAAAAGGAAAATAGAAGACTAAAATTATTGGGGCAATAATGCGCTTTTCAGAAAGATACGGATATAAGCCTGTTCGAGAAATAATTCAAAAAGAAAGTATGGATGAACATCTAAGAGTTAGTCTTTGGAATGTATTGCATGAATGTTTATGGGATAGAGCTTTCAGTAATCAAGAATCTTTTTACACTTTAGATTCACATCTGAGTAAGCTTATAAAATCATATTGGTCAACCTTCTTTCAATTACCTTTAGACCTTATACCAGAAGAATTTGAAGAAGCATTACAACAAATTAGAAAATATTTTTTCAATTTCAAATGGTATGAAACTTATGATTTTATTGAAAATACAATAGAGTATTACCCAACATGGTACGTATCGCCTAACTTCAAATTTATAGATGATCTAAACAATGTTTTAGAACGAGAAAACAGCGCTTATAGAATAATTAATGAGCATGTTATTAAAATAACATCCGAACAAGAAATTTTATCTATCGAAGAGACTTTAGAAAAATCCAGTCCTTACTCAGGTTTGCAACAACACGTTCAGCAAGCGTTAAAACTGATGTCTGATCGTCAAAATCCTGATTATCGAAATTCGATTAAAGAGTCTGTTTCGGCATTAGAAGGTATGTGTCAAAAAATATTAAAGAAAGATAAAGTAACTTTAGGTGATGCAATTGGACAAATTGAAAAACAATATCGAGACTGTAAATTAAATTG
>NZ_MODX01000019.1:0-63552 GCF_001866125.1 Acinetobacter sp. LCT-H3
ATTTTTTAGTTATATGCTGTATGTTTACATAGAAATAAAAAACCAGCTCAAAGCTGGTTTTTTATTAGATGGATAATTTAAGCAAACACTTTCATAACCTGATCTAGAAGTACCCATAGGATCACAATCGCCACTACAGGCTCTGCAATTTTTGCCCAAGTTAGCGCATTGACTACAACCACATCTTCAACGTCATGTTCTAGGGACTGATTGTTTTGGCTGACCATCTGATTAAACTCCTTCATCGTTGCCTCCAATGATAGCTCTTCTTGTGGCATTGGTTTAGAGCCTTTCAGTTCTAACAGATTATTTGTTGTCCAAACCCAATCATCTGCTTGACCAGAAAGATGCTCGATCTGACCATATAACAGTTCCTGAATACTGTTCAGATTATGATTGCCGGTATCATGTAGCTGTTTAAGCTCTATTAGCTGAAGTTTGAAAATCTCATAAATATTGGCTTCTTGTACTTCACGAGAAAGAGTAGACTGATTAGATTTAAGTGTACTCAGATGACGGGCAATTTCCTGGATATATAGTTCATCAGGATGATTAATTTCATTATAGATCTTATTCGGATTAAGCTTCCATTCACTAACCAGCTTACCTAAAATCAGCGCACTGATTTCGGCAATGTATGCACGACGTTCCTGCTTTGGATACTGACTTAGAAGCTCAGGCTTTTGAGTTTCTATCTGTTCAACAAAATATTGTACTAAATCAAAAGCCATTCACTTACTCCGTTCTTATTTAATCTAATAACCTGAGGCTTGGTTTTTTCTTTGGTGTTTCAGGTTCTTCTTCAATGTTTGATTTTAAAGCATCTTCTTTAGTTTGTGTATGCTCATATTCATTTGGATCAAAGAATAGTCCCTGACCATTTTCACGTGCATAGATGCCAAGTACCGCAGCCATTGGTACATAAATATCACGTGATACACCACCGAAACGTGCAGAGAATGTAATCGCGTCATTGCTCATATGTAGCGCATGTACGGCGTGTGGTACGATATTTAGAATGATCTGGCCATCTTTAATAAACTGTTCTGGAACCATGGTATTTGGACGCGTAGCATCAACCAATAGGTATGGTGTCATATTGTTATCACAGATCCATTCATAAATCGCACGAGACATATAAGGACGTGTAGGCGTAAGGTTGAATTCCTGTTCAGACATAATGAATACTCGATTAATTTGATAACTGGGCAGCGTAGCGGTTCTTTTCCTGCAACGTCATTGATTTGATAAAAGCAGGACGGCTGAAGATTCGCTGGCAATACAGATAGAATGGGCGGCATTGCTGTTTAGGTAATTCTACACCCATACTGTGCAAACGGATGAACATCGGCGCAAGCATGCAGTCCAAGATACTGAACTGCTCTGACATGAAATAGGGAAAGTGCTGAAATAGTGGCATCAGTGATACCAGAATATCGCGAAGCTGTTTTTGCGCCTGAGCTTTCGCAGCGGGATCTAAAGAATCCGGGTGTTTGAGCATGATATCGGCCAGTTTAAGCCAGTCATGTTCAAAGCGCCATAGATATTGGCGTTGCTCAGCTCGCGGCATCGGTGCATCGGCATAGAGCTTGTTCTGGCGATAGCGATCATCAATATATTCAGAAATAATCTGGCTAATAAATAATTTCAGATCATTTTCAATCAGCATCGGTAGCTGATTATAAGGATTTAGACTGGCCAAGTCCTCATCGTCACTATCGACCAAGATTAAATGATATTTAATTTGTTTTTCGGTAAGAACGTAGCGAATCCAATGGGAACGAAAGTCATCGGCATGGCTATATAAGGTGATTCCTTGAAGTGGCGCGCTTTCGACTGACATAAATCCTGAGCAAATTTTAGTGAGTAGAATAGGATACTAAAAATCAACCTAAAAAGCACGAAGCATAAAAGACCAATTGGCTTTTGACAGGGTAGATTATAAGAAAAAATGAAAGGAGCAGAACAAGATGATCATGAATTTAGGTTTAATCATAGTGTTTGTGATTATAGGTATAGCCAACTATTATCTGACCAAGTCCTTCTGGTGTCATGAAGGGGTATGGGGTAAAGATGTTCATGAACAATAATATATACAATTCTATTCAGTGGTAAATTTAAAGCCATAAAAAAACCCTGGAATAAACCAGGGTTTTTTGTCCGATTCGGTAAACGAATTAACGTTTAGAGAATTGAGGACGTTTACGAGCTTTACGTAAACCAAGTTTCTTACGTTCAACTTCACGAGCATCACGAGTAACGAAACCAGCTTGACGAAGAGCAGGTTTAAGAGTTTCGTCAGCAGCGATCAATGCACGAGTAATACCGTGACGGATAGCGCCTGCTTGACCACCGATACCACCACCAGCAACAGTGATGTAAAGGTCGTATTTGTTAGTTGCTTCAAGAAGTTCTAACGGTTGGTTAACAACCATACGAGCAGTCTCACGACCGAAGTATTGTTCTAAAGAACGGTTGTTAATTACGAGTTTACCAGTACCAGCAGATAGGAAAACACGTGCAGTTGCGGTCTTACGGCGACCTGTACCATAGTTTGTAGCCATGTGCTGTATCCCTTAGATGTCCAAAACTTGTGGCTGTTGAGCTGTGTGAGGATGCTCAGTACCAGCGTACACTTTCATTTTCTTGATCATTGCATAACCAAGAGGACCTTTTGGCAACATGCCTTTAACAGCGCGTTGGAAGATCTCTTCTGGTTTGTGTGCAACTAATTTCTCGAAGTTAGTTTCACGGATACCACCAGGGAAACCAGTATGGCGATAATATTTCTTATCAAGTGATTTTTTACCAGTCACTTGAACTTGCTCAGCATTAATAACAACGATGTAATCACCAGTGTCAACGTGAGGAGTATAAGAAGTTTTGTGCTTACCGCGTAAACGACGAGCGATTTCCGTCGCAAGACGGCCTAGAGTTTTGCCAGAAGCATCAACAACGTACCAGTCGTGTTGAACTTCAGCTGGCTTAGCGCTGAGAGTTTTCATTAAACCACTACCTATTATAGTTGGTTTGGACGGTGGAATCTGTCCAAACAAAAGGAGACGAGATTCTAAACGAATACGTGAAGAATCACAAATGAAAGTTAAAAATTTCAAGCGCTGTATTTTATATAATCTACGAGCATAAGGGAAGAAAAATTAAGCAGAATGCATAAAAATAACTGGCGAGATTTGTAACGCAGATTTCTCTGAGAATCACAACAGTCCAAAACACTGTACAGATCGCTGCACGCAAGCCTGTTTGAAACAGGCTATACTATTGAAGGCCTTAGTGAATAGAGAAGAAGATGCTGCCTTTATATGTCACCAGCGGTGAACCTGCCGGAATTGGTCCTGATATCTGCTTGAGTCTGGCAAATCGGGTTGATGAGCGTCCGATTGTGGTACTTGCGGATCTGGAAATGTTGGGTCAGCGTGCCCAGCAACTAAATCTGGCAATAGAGCTGATTGAATATAAGGGACAAGAGTCTTCTTCTGAAGAAGGTCAGCTCTATGTCGAGCATGTACCTTTAAAACAACAAGTGATATTGGGTGAGCTCAATAGCCATAACGCTGCTTATGTATTGGAACAATTACGTCGTTCAGCTGACTATGCCATGACCGGGAAAAGTGTTGGTGTGGCAACAGCACCAGTGCAAAAGTCAGTCATTAATGATGCCGGAATCCATTTCAGTGGGCATACTGAATATTATCAGGAATTTGCCGGTGTGGCTCGTGTGGTGATGATGCTAGCGACCAAAACTTTGCGTGTTGCTTTAGCAACAACGCATCTTCCGTTACGGGCAGTCGCGGATGCAATTACGCCTGAGCGTCTGCATCAAGTCATTAATATTTTAATTCATGATTTACAATCCAAATTTAAAATCGAACAGCCAAAGATTCTGGTCTGTGGTTTAAATCCGCATGCAGGCGAGGGCGGTTATTTGGGGATGGAAGAGATTGACGTGATCAATCCAGTATTGGAAACTTATCGTGCTCAAGGCATCAATATGAGCTTGAGCTTACCTGCTGATACCTTATTTACCCCGGAAAATTTAAAAGATGCCGATGCTGTTCTGGCGATGTATCACGATCAGGGCTTACCTGTGTTAAAATCGCAAGGCTTTGGTGAAGCCATCAATATTACTTTGGGCTTACCGTTTATCCGAACTTCTGTCGATCATGGCACAGCACTCTCCCTCGCAGGTACAGGACTTGCGAAAAGCTCAAGCTTACATGTCGCTGTCGATCTGGCGCTGGATTTAGCGCGCCACTGATGACTGTTCATTACTCACGTTGGAAATGTTTTTATGTATCAAATTAATGCCTTAAACCCAAAAGATGAAGGGCATCACACGCGTAAGCGTTTTGGTCAAAACTTCTTACATGACCAACGTGTCATTGCCAAAATTGTCCGTTCCGTGAATCCACGTGCGGGTGAAAATATTGTTGAAATTGGTCCCGGTCTTGCGGCTTTAACTTCACCTTTAATTGGTGAATGTGATGCTTTAACCGTTCTAGAGCTTGACCGTGACTTGGCTGCAGGTTTGCCGGGTCGTGTGCCGCATCCTGAACGTCTAACGATTATTGAAACAGATGCATTGAAGTACGACTTCACCAATTTATTTAAAGGAGGTCGTCCACTACGTGTCGTGGGTAACCTGCCATATAACATTTCGACACCCTTATTGTTCCATCTCCTGGAATTCGGTGACAAAGTTAAAGACATGCACTTCATGCTGCAAAAAGAAGTGGTGGATCGTATTACCGCTTCACCGAACACCAAAGAATATGGCCGTTTGTCGGTGATGATTCAGTATTATTGCAAACCGACATTCTTGTTTGAAGTGCCACCAGGTTCGTTTAATCCGCCGCCAAAAGTGACTTCTGCGGTATTCCGTTTAGAACCCTATGACGTAAAACCGATCGTGGCGAAGAATGAAAAAGCTTTGGCACGTCTGGTATCGCATGTGTTTACCCAGCGTCGTAAAACTTTGCGTAATAGCCTGAAAGGCATGCTGGTTGAAGATGGTTTTGAAAAGGCAGGTGTAGATCCGATGGCGCGTCCAGAGACCCTGACACTTGCTCAATTTGTGGCTTTATCTGATCAAATGGTAGCTTAAAAAGAATGACTCGCACTGTTCGATACAATTATGTGATTGGTGATGTGCAAGGCTGTTTTGAGGCCTTAAAGGCATTGCTGAAAGAAATCCGCTTTGATCCGGATCAGGATTTTATCTGGTTTGCGGGTGACCTGGTCGCTCGGGGTGAAAACTCGCTGGGCGCACTGCGCTTCATTAAAAAGTTGGTCGACAATAGTGTCGCTGCAACAGTGCTAGGCAACCATGATTTGACTTTGTTGGCTTATGCGCGTGGCATTAAGCCGATTAAAGACAAGGACAATGTCCGTGATGTGATTGATGCCATCGACAGTGATGATCTGATTGACTGGCTGCGGAAACAGCCTATGTGTCTGTTCCCGAATGAACAGACAGTGCTCACGCATGCTGGTATTCCTAAACTTTGGGATGTTGCCAAGACTGCTGAGTTAGCCAAAGAAGTAGAAGCAGTCATAGGTCATGATGATTTTGAAATCATGGATGCGTTCCTGAGCGATATGTTTGGTAAAGAGCCAGCACTCTGGTCAGATGAGTTACAGGGTCATGAACGTATACGTTGTATCGTGAATTACCTGACGCGGATGCGTTTAACCGATACAGAAGGACGTTTAGAATACAGTTTTAAAGACTCTCTGAATGATCCAATGCCGGAAGGCTTCAGACCCTGGTTTGAGTTTGACTCGAAAGCTGCCAAGACGCATCAGATTATTTTCGGGCATTGGGCAGGATTACAGGGTAAGACAATTTCCGAACATGTTCAAAATGTAGATGGCGGGTGTGTTTGGGGAAATCAGCTGATTGCGTATCGATTGGAAGATAAAGAATTATTTAAGGTTGATAATCCGGTCATGTCATCCTCAAGCTAAGCCATAATAAAAAAGCCACATGATGTGGCTTTTTTATTTACAGGGCCTTAATCCAGTCTGATCCAGGTTTGGCTGCGACCTAATGCGGATACTCCCATATAGCCACGTAAGGTCAGACGTTTACCAGTGGCATTCAGGCGAGCTTTGGCATCATAAATTTTTCCGGTCAGCGGATCGATGATCCGACCCTTATCATAGTTATTGGCTTTACCTACTTGTTTTAAGCCGGTAAGTAAGTCCATGCCTAAGATCGGTTGATTGGTATACGGAGCCGGGCAGTTGTTACAGCTTTTTTGTGGGGTATAACCAGGGCGAGGCGTTACTTTAACGATTTTACCTACGTAAGTACCGTTATTTTCTTGACGAATTTCAATAATGGCTTTAGGGGAGCCAGTTTTATCATCAATTTGTTGCCAAGTGCCGGTTAAATCCTGTGCAAAAGCTGACACAGTCATACATGCACCCATTAGCATCATTGCGATTTTAGATTTTTTCATATTAATCATCCCCATGTGGTTTGTTACAGACAGTCACTAGTTATTTTTTGATCAGTCTGCACTAAGAATTCAGTTGTGTTTAAGTCCCATGACCGAAACTTGAGTATGGTCATATAAATTTAAGGGATTACCATCGACAGCGACCTGATTAATCAGGTCATGAACATGAATATGTATATCGGATGCTGATTGCAGCGTAGCGTTTCCAGCATGATGTAATGCAGTGAATTTCAATTTATTGAAGGCTTCTGGCTCCAGTATTTCAAATGAGTACTGAGTGGAGGGCAAATGATCAGCACCTTGTTTTATTGGCTTATTACCAAAAAGTGGGTGGGATAACGAGGTGCCTAAATTTCTAGATAAGCCACCTCTATTATACTTCGCCGATTTAATCAGGACCATGGCCGGATCTGTCTTGTCATGCATCTGCTGCCAGCTGCTTATCCAATTCTCTCCACAAGAAATTGGGTTTAAAGCAACACCAGATGTCCTGAAAACACTCATTGTTTTCATTCAATTTCCTTGTATTTCAAAATCAAATATCCATTTGATTTGCTTCACTCTTGCTGTATATGAAGTTTTAATACACAAAGACTAAAAAATCTATATGTTTATTATTCATACAACCTTATATAAAAAAATGCAAGTTGAATATAGGCAGAGATTCATATTTAAGTCTTAAAGATTATAACAATATTCTTGTTAGTGGAAACGTGATTTTTAACCCATATTGAATGATGTATAGGAAAGTGAGAGAAAAATATTTAAAATAACTGACCAAAGAGACAGCGTGTAGCCAAGTTAAAAATAGGGTAGATTTAGTAATATTAAAACGCTTGAAAAGATTATAAATATATAAAATTACTGAATTAAAATCTGTCATTTAGGTCAATTTAATTACTGGTATGAAACTTAAATGAATTTATGAAGTGACTAACTTGTCATTAGAATTTAATAGTTCATATTTCTATCTAAATCGATATAAGAATAAAATGACTATATAAAATAGATATAGTCATCCAGAAATGACGATGTGGTCAGATTAAAGATTCTGAAGATATAGAATAAAAGTCGGTAGCCAGAGGGCCGTAAAGACAGCATTCACTGCCATACCAAATGCTGCGTATCGACCTGCAACACTACCACGCTGCCAGGCCTGCGCTGTACCAATCGCATGGGCGGCAAGGCCCAGTGCAAGACCAGAAGCACGTTCGTCATTGATATGACGCAGAATAAGGGGGGAAAACGCAGCCCCAATGACACCAGACAGAATTACAATCAGAATCACCAAGCTAATTGGTGCATCCAGTAAAGTTGCGATATTAATCGCAATTGGGGTAGTAACTGCACGAGTGGCAAAGGCCATGATGTCACCGGCTGCCATATGTAACAGATAAGCGAGTCCCATGGGTAGGGCAACTGCACTGATACTGGCGAAGATCAGAATTCCAATCACACCTTTTAATGGCAGGTCATCATAGCGCATTGCTGCCAGAGGAATTGCCAAGGCCACCGTAACATAGCCTAAAAGACGGTTAAACAAGGGATTGGTGTCTTCCGTATAATGTTCATAAGGAACACCCAGTACAAACAGAATAGCCAGCACGAAGAACATACCAAAGACAATGACCGGAATTTTAGGAATCACACGGTTACATGGTTTTGCCGCAAGATAGGCCGCCAGCGTGATCAGGAAACCATAGAGTACAGATAACATAATGATCTCCTAAAGCCAGCGCTTGGCCATTTTTGCATAGACCCATAATGGAATGAGCGTACTAACAAACAGAATCAGCAGAAAGGCTGGAATTTTATGTCCCATATGCACCAGCATCATCAATGAGCCGGCGCTGACAGGTAAAAATGCAAAGGCACTTTCTTTCATAATCTTGTTATTGGTATCTACCAGTCGGGCAGGAATTTTGCTCCAGCGACGCCAGCTAAACAGGACGATGAGCAGGCTGATCAAACCGACCAGATTGCCTAACTCAGGGTGCTCTAGCTGGGTCATGATCCATACTGCTGTTTCCCGAAAAACAATAATTAGAAGCAGCGTGCCGATCCATGCTGGCCAATCTATATGCTTAATCCAGTTCATTTTAGAGTCTATTTAATTTGATTTGTCGAGTTTTAGTCGATCTTACGCGGTATTTCAAATTCTTCAAGTGGCCGTTGAAACTGAACTGCTTGCTCACCCAAAATATCTTCTAGGGATAGATGTGCCTGGCGGATGATCTGTGCCAGTTTCTGTGGGGCAATACTGACCTGCAAATGCAGCTGACCTTGCTCATCATAATGCTCGGACTGAATCACATTCAGCTCATAAAGCTGATTACGCAGTTTGCCATGTGCAGGCTGTAACTTAAGTTCAAACTTTTGTAGTTCTCCCATCAACGCTTCATGTACCGCCTTACGTAGCAGGTCAATCCCTTCTCCCGTGTGAGCAGACACATAGACCCGTTCTGGCTGATTGGGTTTGTGATAGATAATCTTGGCGTCTTCACCGCTTTGGTCAATTTTATTATAGACACGAAGTACTGGAACATTAGCCCCAATTTCCTTGAGCACACTTTCTACTGCATCAATCTGTTCCAGAATTTCCGGACTGCTGGAATCAATCACGTGCAGCAACAGGGTGGCTTCTAAGGTTTCTTCCAAAGTCGCTTTAAAAGATTCTACCAGTGAGTGAGACAGGTTACGCACGAATCCTACCGTATCTGCCAGTACTACAGTGCCAATGCCTTCCCAGTCCAGACGGCGCAAGGTCGGATCCAGAGTGGCAAACAGCTGGTCAGCGGCATAGACATCGCTATCTGCAAGAATATTAAACAGGGTAGATTTACCGGCATTGGTATAACCAACCAGAGAAATGGTAGGTACAGCAGCTTTCTGACGGGCTACACGACCTTGCATCCGGGTTTGACGGACTTTATCCAGTCGGGCTTTCAGTTGCCCCATCCGTACACGCAGCAAACGTCGGTCAGTTTCTAATAAAGTTTCACCAGGGCCACGTAAACCAATACCCCCTTTCTGGCTATCCAGATTGCCACGACTACGAATCAGGCGAGAAGAAAGATGCTGTAACTGGGCCAGTTCGACCTGTAATTTACCTTCATAAGTACGGGCACGCAGCGCGAAAATATCCAGAATGAGTTCTGTACGGTCCACCACCCGACATTTAACAACGCGCTCAAGGTTACGTGCCTGCGCAGGGGTCAGGGTATGATCAAAAATCACCAGATCAGCTTCAAGAGCTTCAACTTTTTCTGCAATTTCCTCAGCCTTGCCGGAGCCGATAAAATATTTAGGATCGGGTCTTAAACGCTGAGCATACATATGCTCAAGAATTTCTGCCCCTGCTGAACTGGCCAACAGGTGAAATTCTTCTGCATCCAGATCCTTCAGCATCTGCACGGTCACACTGACCAGAATGACACGATCTTTGGCACGATGCTGTTCAAAATATTCCACTCAGTCCACACTCTACTTAAAAACTTTTTTTAATAGAATTCATTTTAGTGGAAAAAGACAGGGACAGATAGCATTGCTCTGTGAGTTTTGGGTTAGAGTGCAGCAACAAAAAGTTGAGCCAGACCGACTAAAACAGCCGCGTAGAATGCGGTTGTCACAAAAATGTATTTCAGTGCTTGTGTGGGTTGAAGAGTTTCAACCGTAACCTTTGGATCTTGCTGCATGCTAAAACTCCATAATTTGTTCATTCAATGGAAATATAATAATTCATCGTATAATTGAATAAAAATTGCTAAATTTAATCCGTCTGAACGGTTTTTATAATCAATGCATGTTCAGAATGAACAGTATAGAATGGTAAAGATACGTGAAGATGATGACCTGAATCGACCTGGAAATAGTGATCCTTGTATGCACTCGACTATAAATAATGAAACATCTGAAATTCGTGGTTTAGCAAAATTTTTGCTCTATAGCAGAAAAATGTTTGCCTCTGTCGCAGCAGTGAGTGAAGGGTTCTATCTGGTTTACCGACACGGTTTATACAAGAATCCGAATAACCCACATAACACGCGATATGTGCAGTATTTCTGTCGTCAGTTATGCAAGGTATTTAATATTGAAGTGCAGGTACATGGCACTATTCCACGAGAACCCGCCCTTTGGGTAAGTAATCATGTGTCCTGGCTGGATATTGCAGTACTCGGTTCTAGTGCACGGGTATTTTTCCTAGCTAAAGCCGAGATTGAACAGTGGCCGCTGCTTGGCAAACTGGCGAAGGGCGGGGGAACTTTATTTATCAAGCGTGGGTCGGGAGATTCAGTCCGAATCCGTGAGCAGATTACCGGATTTTTAAAACAGGATATTCCAGTGCTGTTTTTCCCTGAAGCCACCACTTCAGATGGACGTGCAATTAAGAAGGTCCATGGCAGGATTCTGGGGGCGGCGATTGAAGCAAAGCGCCCGGTACAGATTTGCCTGATTTGTTATGTCAATCAGCAGGGGGAGCTAGATACGGTCGCGCCTTTTATTGGTCAGGTCGGTTTCGCTGAGCATGTACGTAAAGTGTTAGAGATGCCAAATGTCACGGCACACTTAATGGCATTACCGGGCATTTCTACAGAAGGTCATACGGTGGATACGCTGACGCCGTTGGTGCAGGAAAAGATGAATGAAGGTCTGAAGTATTTACAGAATAAAGTCCTGAAAACACCCTTGGAAGTTGCTGTATCAGTTTCATAGGTAAAACAAACAGAATTATTTTCCAAAAACTAAAATGAGCGTTTATTGGCGCTCATTTTTTTATGTGCAGCATTCAGTAGTTTGTTGTTTTAACCGGTGTGATCCAGACGTGAACCCAAGGTTTCAAGATGCATCGGGAAAACATTATTTTTACGGTCTTCAAAATAATGACGTAAGGTCCTTTCTACACTCGGGAATGCCAGTTCTGCCCAAGGAATATCCACTTCGTCAAACAGGCGTGATTCAATGGTTTCTTCACCAGCACCAAATTTGCCTTCCACCAGTTGAGTTTTAAACAGCACATAAATCTGACCGATCCGTGGAATATTGTACATACAGTACAGTTGTTCGATTTCCACTTCAGCTTCGGCTTCTTCACGGGTTTCACGTGCTGCGCCTTGTTCCATGGTTTCAAACAGTTCCATATAGCCGGCAGGTAAGGTCCACAGGCCATAACGGGGTTCAATCGCGCGTCGGCATAGCAGTACTTTGTCTTCCCAGACCACTAGGGATCCGCAAATAATCTTTGGATTAATATAATGAATAAAACCACAGGAGCTGCAGACATGACGAAGTTTTTGATCACCTAAAGGTATTTTTTCAGTTGTCTTATGTCCACAGGCCGTACAGAAGTTCATATTCATCATCAATGACAAAAAGTAGACTCAGGATAACTGAAAAATTGAAATTTGGCATCAATTCTATCCTCAGGAATCAAAAATCAGCTATGATGAAATCATAATGAGAATGAGGAAAGCGTGGATGGATGAACGCGATTTAACACACAGATTACAGCAACGTTTGCGCTTTTCCAGGCGGATTCAGCCAGCGCATGCTGCGGTGTTAATTGCGATTACGGATGAGTCGAATCCCAAGGTCTTACTCACCCGCCGTTCGGCTTATTTGTCCAATCATGCCGGTGAGGTTTCTTTTCCGGGCGGTAAGCGTGATCCGCAGGACACCAGCAATATCGTCGTAGCGCTACGCGAAGCCTATGAGGAAACCGCACTGAACCCTTTTGATGTGCAGCTCATTGGTGATCTGCCCATGCAAAAGGCACGAAATGGCATGCTGGTAAAACCGATTGTCGGACTGATTCCACCGAAAGTTCAGCTGGTTCCACAACCTACTGAAATTGACCGGATTTTCTTTGCCTCACTGCGGCATTTACTTGAAGCCAAACCCACACCTTATGAAGTACGCTTTGCCCAGCAGTCCTTATATTTCCCGAGTATGCGCGTGGAAAATGAAGTGGTCTGGGGGCTGACTGCGCGTATGCTGATTTCTTTATTTCAGTATGGCCTCGACTATAAAAAAGACTGGCCATTCTTACTTAATTCACCAGCTTTTAAACGATCAAAATTCTTTCAGGACTGAAGAGGATATTCAGGCATGTTGTACAAATTTCAGGGACATTCTCCAAAAGCGCTGCAACAACCATGGGATGGTTGGGTCGCACCCACAGCGACCGTGATTGGTCAGGTTGAATTGGGCAAACAGGTCAGTATCTGGTTTGGTGCCGTGGTGCGTGGTGATAACAGCAAAATCCATCTTGGAGACTATACCAATGTGCAGGAAAATGCTGTGCTGCATACTGATGCGGGGATTGAAATGTATATTGGTGATTATGTGACGATTGGTCACCAAGCCATGCTGCATGGCTGTACCATCGGTGATAATAGCCTGATCGGGATTCAGGCTATAATTCTCAATAATGCCGTGATTGGTAAAAACTGTATCATTGGCGCGAATGCGCTGATTCCGGAAGGAAAAGTGATTCCGGACAATTCTGTGGTAATGGGATCGCCGGGCAAGGTGATAAAAACCCTAGATGAAGATACTGTACAAAAGCTGAAAATGAGCGCACTGCATTATGCCAACCATTTTCAGAAGTTCCAGCCACTGGAACAAGTTGAGCTTTAAGCAACTCATCTACCTGTATTTATTAACCTGGCGATGGCCAGGTTTTTTTGTATCTGTTTCGGGAAAATCTCGCGTAGCGGATATGAGTGGAGTATCATATCCGCGTTTTTTATATTCTCTGAATTAAGGTTGTGCATGAAAGTGCTGGCATTGGAAACTGCCAATGAGCAGTGTTCCGTTTCTGTGATTGATGACACTCAAGAATTATTTTTCCAACTTGATGCGCGCGCAAAGGCACAAACGCAAACAATTCTCCCAATGATCGAGCAGGCTTTAAAAGATTTAAGCCTAGCGGTTTCTGATTTGACGGCGATTGCATTTAGTCGTGGACCGGGTTCATTTAGCGGTGTGCGTATTAATGCCGCGGTAACACAAGCCTTGGCTTGGTCGAATGACCTGCCTGTGGTACCCGTTTCGACCTTACAGGCCTTGGCACAGGCGGCATACCGTTTGCATGGTCTGACGGAAGTGACTGCGGTACTCGATGCACGTATGAATGAAGTTTATATCGCCAGCTATCAGCTGGATGCTCAAGGCATTATGCAGCCAGTAGATGAAGAACAGTTGCTTGGTTATGAACAGGGTAGCGCCACAGTAAAATTTGCTGTAGTCGGCTCAGGCGCTCATCTGCTTCAAACAGAAGCCACTGAATACAAGAATGTTACTGCGACTGCACAGGATATTGCCACGATAGCGCGTGTGGCAGCAGCATTAGAAAACTGGGTTAGTGCTGAATTGGCACTGCCGGTCTATTTACGCGATAACGCATGGAAAAAAATTCCAGAACAAGGCAAAGCATAATTAATCAGGATTAAGCATGGATCTATTACTGCTGCTGAAAGCGGCAATCATGGGTATTGTTGAGGGTATTACTGAGTTCTTACCGATTTCCAGTACAGGGCATTTGATTCTGGCTTCAGAATTAATGAATTTCTGGACCAAGGAAAAGAGTGATGTTTTCGTGATTGCCATTCAGATGGGGGCAATCGCAGCAGTAATTTATGAATACTGGACACGTCTGTGGGGAGCCGCCACCGGGATTGTCAGTGGTGAACCACAAGGACGCCGTCTCGGTATTGGTCTGATTCTGGCTTCGATTCCAATCGTACTTATCGGGCTGACTTTTGGTCAGACTGTAAAAGAATTGTTATTCAACAATATTGCAATTGCGATTGGCTTGATTGTGGGTGGTCTGATCATTATCTGGATCGAAAAAAATCCACCTCAAGTCCGTGCCCAAGAAGTTGAAGACCTGACCATTAAAGATGCTATCTGGATTGGTCTGATTCAGGTCTTATCGCTGATTCCAGGTACTTCACGTTCTGGTGCCACCATTATCGGTGCGATGTTCCTCGGTGTATCACGTAAGGCAGCGACTGAGTTTTCCTTCTTTATGGGTATCCCGGTAATTGTCGGTGCAGGCCTGTTAGACTTATACCAGAGCTATGACGTGTTTAGTGGGACTCAGGACTGGGTGGTACTTACTGTTGGTCTTTTAGTCTCCTTTATTTCAGCATTGTTATTGATCCGTGCGTTAGTCGCTTATGTCGCGAAGCGTGATTTCATGATTTTTGCCTGGTACCGTATTGTATCGGGACTGCTCATTTTATTGTTTGCATACACAGGCTGGACATTATGGTAAGCGAGATTCGCTTATACACTGAAACTGCATATATCGAGAAAGCACAGCACTTTGAGGCTGTGCTTTCTTCTCGTGGTGTACAGGTTCAGATTGAGACCGTAGAAAAACTCAATGCGCGTTTCTTTCGCCTGAATCCCGAACTGGCACTGTGTGTTGATGCGGACGGTTTATGGCTATCTGCCAATGGCATGAAAATGCAACCGGACTGGAAAGCGGAAGTGGGGCGTTTAAAACGTGCTTCACTGAAGTCGGAAATGATTGCACGTGCTTGCAACCTGGGTGAAAAGCCGACCCTAATTGATGCGACTGCCGGTCTTGGTCATGACAGCCTGTTGATGGCACATCTTGGTGCGCATGTCACTCTGGTCGAACGTCATCCGATTCTGTTTACCTTGCTGGAAGATACCCATACGCGTGCGCAGAATGATGCTTTCCTGAATCCGGTTGTATCGCGTATTCATCTGGTCTTCTCTGATTCTGCTGACTATTTAATCCAGCAGGCAGCAGAAAGCGCCATGGTGGATGTCGTTTATCTGGATCCGATGTTCCCGCAGCGTGACCAGAATCAGCAGGCACCCAAGAAACAGGCACAGGTGAAAAAACAGATGCAGCTATTGCATATGCTTTTGCCTGAAGATGGTGAAATGGACCTTGGCGATAACCTGCTGGAACTGGCACAGAAAATTGCTAAACGGGTGGTGGTGAAGCGTCCGCGTCTTGCCGTTTTTCTGGCTGATAAAGCACCCGATCATCAATGGCAAGGGGATGCTTGTCGCTTTGATGCGTATTTTCAGCATGATCTTGTAGCTGAATAAGATAATTGCTTCAAAATTCGCCAAGGATTTGTTATATAGTTAAAAATAGCATTGATAAAAGTCCTATCAAGCATAAACTTATTCTGCGAATTAGCGAGCCACTTGATCTCCCCGAAATCCTATGATCGACTTCAAACCATCCATTAATTTTTGGCACGATTTTAAGAGCAATCAAATTGCCGGAATATGGTTGTTTCTGGGGTCGAGGCGTTCCCTGCAAATGGTACGTCCCTCCATTCTTCAACTGGTGTTCTGGGGCATTCTGGGCGGTTGTGCCAACAGCCTGTTCAGTTGGCTCAGTTCAGGCCGGATTGGGGAATTTAACTCCCAAGGTCTGGTTAGCTACGCACTCTGGCCTTTTATTGCCCTGATTGTTGGAATTTTTCTGTCACAGCGGATCAATAATCCGCGTTTGATGCTGGTGCCGGCCCTGCTTTGGCTGGTACTGGATACGCACATTATGCTGTTCCAGTGTCTGATTCAGTATCTGGGCGATCTCGACTATCTGCCGTACATCCTGTATGACTATATCCCGACCTTATTTGTGATGCTGTTTGTCTGGCAAAGTCTGGCTGTGGTCTGGGTATTCTCACGTGAGCTGAAATGGCCGTGGTGGGAACGGGCACTAATTATGCTGGCAACCCTGTTTACCTTGGTCGTTTGGCAGATTTCTGTCAAAGATCAGCCGATCTGGAAAGTGGAAGAAGTCCCGCCAAGCTTTGCTGAAGATGCCTTCTATGCACAACCTAATTTACTAAACAAAGCGTTGGATTCTATTGAATATGGCGAGTTTGCGCAATCACACTGGTATTTTGTGGGTGTGGCAGGTGCCAGCTATCAAGATGTATTCTATTCAGAGATCGAACGGATTAAGGAACAGTTTGATACCCGCTTTGGAACCTTTGGTCGTTCGATTGCCTTGGTAAATCACCCAGCAGCTCGTACCGAGATGCCAATTGCTTCCAAAACCAGTATGGAACTGGCTTTACGCCGTATTGGCCAGCAGATGAATCGCGAAAGTGATGTGCTCTTCCTGTACATGACCTCGCATGGTTTGCCAAACGTATTTGAAATGGAAAATGCACCGCTAGATCTGGCACAGGTCGATCCAAAGTGGCTGCGTGACACGCTGGATGCATCCGGCATCCGCTGGCGAGTTATTGTGATTTCTGCCTGTTACTCCGGCAGTTTTGTTTCTGCACTGCAAAATGAAAATACCTTGATCATCACCGCTTCAGCAGCAGATCGCCAGTCCTTTGGCTGCTCGAATGAAGCCGACTATACCTACTTTGGCCGTGCCTTCTTTGATGAAGCGATGCGTGAGCAGGACAGCTTCAAGGAAGCTTTTACACAAGCCAGCCAGACGGTAGCGAAGTGGGAAAGTGCACAAGGCTTTGAACCTTCTGAGCCACAGTGGGTCATCGGTAAGAATATGGAGTTGATGTTACCTCAGCTTGAACAACGTCTTTTCCCGCCAGCGACAACAGCTTCAGCTTCCCAGTCAGTCGCTTTGGCGCCCTAAACTGATCAATGACTTTAGAAAATAGAAAAAGGAATCATGATGGAACTGCTACAGAATAATAGATGTTTTGAAGGTGAACAGCGAATCTATCGCTTTGATTCTGAAGTGCTAAAAAATTCAGCGCGCTTTGGTATATTTCTACCGCCGCAAGCCTTGGCAGGACAAAGCTGCCCAGCATTATTCTATTTGGCAGGTCTGACCTGTACTGAAGAAACCTTTGCGATTAAAGCGCATGCGCAGCGTCTGGCAGCACAGCTGGGCCTGATTCTGGTTACGCCAGATACCTCGCCACGTGGTGAAGGGGTAGCTGAAGGGGATAACTGGGACATTGGACAGGGTGCCGGTTTCTATATCAATACAACGCAGTCTCCTTGGGCTGAACACTTCCAGATGGAAAGCTTCATCATGAATGAGCTTTATCCATTAGTGAATGAAGAATTTGAGATCCAGTCGGGCAGAATCGGTATCTTTGGACATTCGATGGGGGGGCATGGTGCATTAACCTTGGCATTTAAATATCCAGAAAAATTTGTCTCTGTTTCTGCCTTTGCTCCGATCTGTGCACCAAGCCAATGCCCTTGGGGTGAAAAGGCCTTTAGCAATTATTTAGGTGAAGATCGTGCAGAATGGGCCAAACATGATGCGACTGAACTGGTCAAAGCCAAAGGTGCACTTTATCCGGATATCCTGATTGACCAAGGCTTTAATGATCAGTTCTATAGCCAGCTGAATCCCGCCTTATTCCAGCAAGCTTGTGATGCCGTGGGACAAAAGCTCACCTTGCGTGAACATCAGGGCTATGATCACGGTTATTACTTTATCCAAAGCTTTGTTGATGACCATCTACAGTTCCATGCGGTACAGCTCGAAAACTGATTTTTAGCTATAACCCAAAGCAAATGACTCATGGCATGAATGCAAATATACATGGCATCCATGTCTGATCATGCGCTATGCTTGCAAAGATTTATATAATAAAAACAAGGCAGTTTATGCAAAATACCAGTGATATAGACGCATCTACAATTCCTCCAGTTATTCCACCATTTCCACCTGATATTCCAGTCACGCCGGAAGTAAGACCTGTACGGGTAGGCGGATTACAGCATTTTCGTTTTCATGGGACTGCCAGTGAATATTTCGGTATCTGGATTGTGAATATCCTGCTGACAATCGTCACTTTAGGATTGTATTCACCTTGGGCCAAGGTACGCCGTCTGCGTTATTTTTATGGTAATACTGAATTTGTACAACGCCGTTTCGACTTTACTGGGGTACCAGTCAAAATTTTGATGGGGCGTCTGATTGCGCTGGGACTATATTTTGCGATTTCGATTGCTTCAAACCTGTCTACTACAGCGACACTGGTCGGGTTGCTGATTCTTTATCTGGCAGTGCCCTGGCTGATTCGGGCGACACTACGATTTAATGCCCGCAACAGTAAATTTGGCAATGCCCGGTTTTATTTTGGCGGCACCAATAAGGAAGCTTACTGGACCTTTATCAAAGCCATCCTGATTTATATCCTGACCCTAGGGATCTTTTTCCCGGTATTGGTCTGGCTATATAAACGTTATTGCTTTGATCATCTCTATGCAGGTCAGTTGAAATTCAAGCTGAATGCCACATGGGGCGATTACATGAAGGCCATGTATGTCCCGCTGTTTATTTTCATGGGTTTTCTGGTTGCGGTGATGATCTTTGGCATAGGTTCCAGTTTTACCAATCTTGGCAATCCTGGAGTTTTAAGCTCGCTAATCGGCTGGATTGTGGCGATTTATCTCTTTGGTTTTTTTATTATTTTCCCCCTGATGCAGGCCCGGATTTTTATTACCACCTGGAACAATACCTCTATCAGTCGTAGCCAGTTCAAGACCGAGTGTACCCAATGGCACTATACCTGGATTCTGGTGACTAACTGGATTGCACGTATTCTGAGTTTAGGTTTGCTTACACCATGGGCAGTGATTCGTCTATATCGCTATCAGGTGGAATCATTAACCCTGAATTTACATAATGATCCGGACATGATGATGAACAGAGCACAGCAGGATCACAGTGCGCTGGCAGAAGAGATCAGTGACATCTTCGATATTGATGTGTCGTTATAACAGGAGAAAAGTATGTCTGCTCAGGTCACTGACGTCATTTTCTATGATGGCATTATCTCAAAACCGCAACCGGCGCAGGTGTCCCGGATTGATGATCAGTCGGTACTGATTCGTTACGGCGAAGCTTATGCACAGCAGCGGCGTTATCTGTATGCAGACATGCAGCTGATTGGAGCACTTGGAAAAATTCAGCCAGTGGTTGAACTCAAAGATGATGCCCGCCTGGAGTTTTCTTCTGAGCTGCCAGAATGGTTTAATTTGCAGCGTAAGGGATTACAGCACTCGATCTGGAAGCTGGAACGCACTCCGGCTTTGATTCTGTTTAGTGTGGTATTTGTACTGGCACTGGGTTTTGCGACAATTAAATGGGGCATTCCAGCAGCTTCCTATCATGTGGCTCATCATCTGCCTGCCAACACTTTGACGCGTATGGGCGATGAAGCAGAAAGCTATGTCTTGAAGATGACTGAAGATACTAAATTGCCTAAGGCACGTCAGCAGAAGATTGTTACGCAATATCAGCAACTGGTTGCAGGAGATCAGCCGGCGAAAGTGGTGTTCCGTCAAGGCGGAGCAATCGGTGCCAATGCACTGGCGATTCCAAACAATACCATTATCCTGACTGATGAACTGGTCGCACTGGCTCAGGATGATCGGGAAATTATGGGGGTGTTGGCGCATGAACAGGGCCATCTGGTACAGCGGCATAGCCTGCAACAGGCACTTTCCAGTTTAGGGTTTAGCGTAATTTTAATCATGATTACCGGTGATGGTTCAGACTTGCTGACCAATTTACCGGTGGCCATGGTCGGCGCCAGCTATTCGCGTAATTTTGAGGCTGAAGCAGATGACTATGCTTTAAATGCGATGCAGGCCCAGCATATTCCCACCATTCATTTTGCCAACTTTCTGGAACGCTTGGCTAAAGACAGTGGGGAAGATAAGGAGGCCGAAAGCTCAGTATGGGATTTCTTTAGTAGCCATCCTGCAACACAAGAGCGGATTAAGGCGGTAAAAGCATTTGAGGCAGAACATACACTACGACAGCCCTGAGGCTTAGAGTTGCTGAATTTGCCATTCTGCCTGTAAAGGCTCCTGACCCATCCGTTCGAGATGCTCAATGACCACCTGCTGTAGTCGCGGCAGGTCGACATCTTCCTGCTGTACCCGAATCCGTACCCGTAAATGCTGATCCATAGGTATCATTTCCACCGTCGCATTTGGCATGTGAATTTGAATATTCTGTTCAGTCGAGGCCACTTCAAATTTGTGTTGCCAATGTTTCATTAACCGTAAGGCAATACGTTGAGCTTGTAAGGTCGGAATATCAGTATAACTTTCTTGCATAGTTTGAATGATCTTGTTGAGAGGTATTCATCATAGGCGGGAGCATCCATAACCGGCAAGTCTTGTCCTATAACAATTTGTTAAGCGTATGCGATTATTGCGGCGAACAGACGCAGGCGCAAATACAATTTGTTATAATGCGGTATTCATCTCATATTCAGCCAGGTTCTTCCATGTCCAAGCCGTATTTAATTGCACCTTCTATTTTGTCTGCTGACTTTGCCCGCTTAGGTGAAGAAGTTGAAAATGTACTGGCAGCAGGTGCTGATGTTGTTCATTTTGATGTCATGGACAACCACTATGTGCCAAACCTGACTTTTGGGGCAGGTGTGTGTAAGGCATTGAAAAAATATGGCATTAAGGCGCCGATTGATGTGCATCTGATGGTCAAACCGGTCGATCGCATGATTGGTGATTTCCTTGAAGCCGGTGCGGACATTATTACTTTTCATCCGGAAGCTTCTGATCACGTTGACCGTTCTTTGCAGCTGATTAAATCTGGCGGTGCTCAGGCAGGTCTGGTATTTAATCCGGCAACACCTTTGCATTACCTTGATTATGTACTGGATAAAGTGGATCAGATCCTATTGATGAGTGTAAACCCGGGCTTTGGTGGTCAGAAATTCATTCCGATGACTTTGGATAAATTACGTCAGGCACGCAAGATCATTGATGCTTCTGGTCGTGATATCCGTCTAGAAGTAGATGGTGGTGTAGGACCAGCCAATATCCGCGAAATTGCAGAAGCAGGTGCGGATATGTTTGTGGCAGGTTCAGCGATCTTCGGTAAACCGGATTATAAAGCTGTGATTGATGAAATGCGTGCAGAACTGGCGAAAGTAGGACAAGTCACTGTCTGATCGGAATTTTATGTTATTCACAGCAATCTGTGGATAACTTTATGGATAAGTATATGGATATCTATGTGGGTAACCCTATGGATATCCAGCATAAATTGTAATCAATTGTAGCTTGGTTGTTTAAGCATTATACAAAATATGTATAAAAAGAACTCAATTTGGGTTCTTTTTCTATTTTGAAAGACTTACAAATTCTGGTGTTTTATTCACCTATGCTTACAAATCAAGCTTTATAAAAAGTGATCAACTTATTTTAAATTCGTGTTTCATTGTGTAACTTCTCCGAACAATTTTAAATTTAATTCATGTGCATAACTTAATTATTTGATGTGGTTAAACTTCTTGTTTTGGAGCAGTGCTGAGCACTTTGTTGTCATTTTTAAAGTGACTAAGAACTCTGTTTTATTCTCAACTATGTGTCTAAAGTAGCGATTTTTTCAAGAGCTGTCTTGGGTGCTTAAGTTAAGCTGAGTTAAGTTACATCTCATACGGTCAATTTTTGTAATCTACACTATATTTTTGCAAGTAATTTTATACAATCTCACAGTTTTAGGAGGAACGACCTCCCTTGATGTAAAATATTGCTTTTACTCAGGAAAAATCGTCAGGACGGCCTGATTTCTTAATTCATGAAGGAGGGCATATGGCCTGGTTTTTACTCATACTGGCAGGTCTTTTTGAGGTAGTGTGGGCCTACTCAATGAAGCTATCGGAAGGCTTCAGCAAACTGACCCCCAGCATTATTACTATCTTTTTCATGTTTCTAAGTTTTGCACTGCTGGCTTACGCTATGCGTACGCTACCTTTAGGCACCGCCTATACCATCTGGACCGGAATTGGTGCGGTTGGTTCTTTCCTGATTGGGATTTTTATTTTGGGAGAACCTGCGACTGCCATGCGCATGCTGGCAGCTGTCTTGATTATTTCCGGTCTAGTTTTGATGAAACTCTCATCTTCTTAAAGTTTATAGGGTGTACCATAACGTCAATGTTTCAGTATTTATTTATATCAGCCTTATATTGATCATTGCGCTAAAATAATCTTTCTATGGCAATGTAACAGGGTGAAGACATGAACTTAAGCTATATCTATATGGATTCACCTGTGGGGCAATTGCGATTGGTCGCCAGTACTGAAGCACTGGTTGCGGTGCTCTGGGATTGTGAAACGCCGAACCGGGTAAAGCTGGCAACTTTAGTGGAAGATCCTGAGCATCCTGTTCTGGTTGCGACTAAAGTGCAGTTGGAACAATATTTTGCTGGTCAGCGTAGCTGTTTTGATGTGCCACTCGATTTTGCCGGTACACCATTTCAGAAAAGTGTCTGGCAGGCCTTGCTGAATATTCCTTATGGAGAAACTCGAACCTATCGTGATATTGCCCTGGAAATTGGTAATCCGAAAGCGGTTCGTGCCGTGGGGGCTGCCAACGGTCGTAATCCGATTTCGATTATTGCTCCATGCCATCGTGTGATTGGTGCCAATGGCGCTTTGGTGGGTTTTGCAGGTGGACTGGACCGCAAGGAAATCCTGTTAAATATTGAACAAAATAAGTAAGATATATTCTATCCTAATAAAAATCTGACCCAACAAAATGAATCCATTTTTCGCCCCAGTGATTGAAAGTTTCTGGTGGCTGTTTCTTTTATTTTCCTTAGCAGCTTTATTCAAGCTATTTAAACCATATCTCAAAGGGAAATTCGGTGAGTTTGCCGTTATTGTGCATGCTAAACGCTATCTTAAACAGCCGCATTATATTTTGATGAATGACCTGACCTTTGAGGATGGGCAAGGGACTACTACCCAGATTGATCATTTACTGTTAAGCCCATTTGGGCTATTTGTGATTGAAACCAAGAACTATAAAGGCTGGATTTTTGGTGGTAAACGTCAAAAAATGTGGACTCAAAAACTTTATAAACAGAGTTATAAATTCCAGAATCCGCTGCATCAGAACTATAAACACGTCAAAGTGCTGGAACAGGTTCTGACAGACGTTTTAAGTCCACAACATATCCATTCACTGGTGGTGTTTATGCCAGAAGCTGAGTTTAAGACCGCGATGCCAGCAAATGTTTTTCGTAATGCCAGCTGGACGGATTACGTGAAAAGCTTTCAAGAGCCGGTAATTTCTGAAACCAAACTCAATCGGATTCAGCTGCATCTGGAGAAGGCTATGCTGGAGAAATCCAGGCAGACCAATCGTCAACATATAGAGGGCTTAAAGCAGCGTAAGCAAGTTAAATAAAAAATCCCTGAAAAGTTCAGGGATTTTTAGCTGAATGCTGAGCAGATCTGAGCTTTTCAGTAATTTCTTCCAGCGGTTTTACCCGTTTTACTTCATCCCATAGCGACTTCGCTTCAGGATAATGCTTGGACATCATGCCGAGCCACTGCTTATAACGACCGACCATATTCATTTCTTTTTTATAGGAACCATTCAGAAAACGAATTTGCAGACCAAGCAGTTCGTTCCAGCTAATGAGTGGATCATCACTATTTTTACGGATACATTGAGTCAGATCAGGCGTCGTTACTGCACCGCGTCCAATCATCAGATCTTCACAACCAGATTCTAGCTGACATTGCTTGGCATCGGCATTTGTCCAGATTTCACCATTGGCAATGACATTAATTTTTAAGGCTTCACGGATCGGTTGTAGCTGGTCCCAGAATGCAGGTGGGGTATAGCCATCCGCTTTAGTTCGCGCATGCACTGTTACCCAGGCAGCACCAGCATCTTCAATGGCATGGGCATTTTCCAGCATAAAGTTACGGTCCATATAGCCAAGCCGCATTTTTGCGGATACCGGAATATGTGCAGGAACCGCATCACGCACAGCTTTCACCAGCTCATACACGACTTCAGGTTCATCCAGCAGTACTGAACCACCACGATGACGGTTGACGGTTTTAGCCGGACAGCCAAAATTCATATCAATTGCGGGTGCCCCCATAGCAGCAACTTTGACTGCATTGGCTGCCAGCATTTCCGGATTATTCCCCAAGAACTGTACATGTACCGGTGTACCGGCTGCAGTTTTACCTTCATTTAGGAGTTCAGGGCAATAATTATGGTAAACATGGTCCGGCAACAGCGAATCTGTGACACGAATAAACTCGGTCACACACCAGTCAAAGCTTCCGACGGATGTCAGTACATCGCGCATAATCGGGTCCGTTAAGCCTTCCATGGGTGCAAGAACAAGTTTCAACAGTCAACACCTGTGAATTTGAAAAACGGTGTTATACGGCTTTTTCGCCTGAATGTCCAGGTAGTTTAAATTTCATGCTTATAAAGGGAGAGAGCGTGAGAATGGATTTAGTACATATCAACAGATCAGCTGTCTTCAGCACAATAAAATAATAGAGTTTTAAATATTGATGGCTATATTGAAAAGAACAATAAATTTTCAGGATGGCAGTATGGAACAGCCTCATTTCAAGGATTATTTCTCCCAGCAGTCACAGGACTACGCCTTGTTTCGTCCACATTATCCAGACATGTTGGGCAAGATATTGTCAGAGCTGTCACCTGATATACAACTGGCTCTAGACGTTGGTTGTGGCTCAGGGCAGTTTTCAGAGGTCTTGGCAAATTACTTCGATCAGGTGATTGCGATTGATGGCAGTGCTGAACAGCTTGCCCAAGCCAGGCCTCATTCAAAAATACAATATCTTCAAGCTAGAGCAGAAGATATTCCTCTGGCTGACCAGAGTGTTGATCTGATTTCGGTAGCGCAAACTGCACATTGGCTGGACCTGGATAAGTTTTATGCAGAAGTACAACGTATTGCGAAACCAAATGCCATTCTGGCTTTGATTACTTATGGTGTTTTTAATGTTGATGAGGAGCATTTGAATCATTATTTCAGGCATTTTTATGAAGTGACACTTGCTTCATACTGGCCGCCAGAACGTCATCATGTAGATGAAGGTTATCAAAATCTGGCATTTCCATTCCAAGAAATTTCAATTTCGTCCCCTGTGCTGCAAGTTGAATGGAACTTTTACCAGCTGATTGGTTATATGAGTACCTGGTCAGCTGTTAAAGCAGCTACTAAAGCTTTGGGACATAACCCACTCAATATACTGGCAGATACCACGTTATCCGAATGGGAAGATCCGGAATTGCCCAGAGTCATCCGCTGGCCCCTGTCGGTACGGGTAGGCAGAGTAAATCCAGATTAAGTTTTGGCAAATAAAAAGCCCAGTAGTTGGGCTTATGAAAATATTAATTTTAAAAAAATCTTAAACTTACTTATTCAACAACATTTCCAGCACAAACTTGGAACCGATAAAACCTACAGCCAGCAAACCAAAACCGATTAAAGTAAAACGAACAGCCTTTTGTCCACGCCAGCCAAATTTCCAGTGACCAATCAGTAAAGCGCCATAGACCAGCCAGGAAATAATACTAAATGCTGTTTTATGTGCGAGGTGTTGGGCGAAGAAATCATCAATGGTAAAGAAGCCGAAACCTAAGGCAATAGTCAGTAAGACAAAACCGGTCATCAGCATATCAAACAGCAATGATTCCATATCCTGATAAGATGGTAACAGATTGACCCAGACCCGGCGTTTCTGTTTTTTCTTGAGTTCACGGTCCTGAAAACGCAGAATCACCGCCTGAATGGTGGCCATCAGCAGCACTGCATAGGCAGATAATGACAGGATAATATGAATATCAAGACCAAGCGAGTTCTGCACAATGATTTTGGCTTGTGGGGTAAAAGCAAAGCCTAAAATCAGGCCAGTCGCTGCAACCGGAATACCAATCAGATTCAATGGCAGAATAGGGCGATAGGTACTATAAGCCAGACTCAGTAAAAGCATCAGTCCGGAAGTAAACGAAACCAGAACAAAGACATCATAATTTATCCCCATCGGGGTGTGCATGTCACCATAAAGAACCATGCCATGTAACACCAGACCAAGAGCGGCCGTGATACCGACAAACCACTGATTTGGAATACGTTTCGACATTAAATGAACAAACAAATACCAGAAAGATGCGGTATAGGCGACTAATGCCAAAATTGTATAAACCAGAGGGAGGCTAACCATGTCTAACCTTTTTAAGGGTGATGAATATTCATTTATATAAATTCGATGCGAACTACAGTATCCTATAGCATTCTATGCATAAATTTTCTATTTTAAGAAACAATTTTTTGCTCACGGCTATTTTAAGCGGATTTTGCAATGTTTGATACCTTAACAGAACGACTCACGCAGAGTTTAAGAAATGTTACTGGCTCAGGGCAGCTAACCGAAGACAATATTAAAGATACGTTACGTGAAGTACGTATGGCACTTCTTGAAGCCGACGTTGCGTTACCTGTAACTCGTGAATTTATCGCGAAAGTTAAGGAAGAAGCATTGGGCCAGGAAGTGATGACTCAGTTATCTCCAGGCCAGGCCTTCGTCAAGATTGTCTATGACGAATTAACCAAGATGATGGGTGCGGCGAACGAGAGCCTCGACCTGGCAGCAAAACCACCTGTGGTTGTGCTACTTGCTGGTTTGCAGGGTGCGGGTAAAACCACGACTGCTGCAAAACTTGCACGTTTCTTACAAGAACGTCAAAAGAAAAAAGTCGCGATGGTGTCTGCCGACGTATACCGTCCAGCAGCAATCAAGCAGCTACAAACGGTTGCGGGTGAAGTAGGTGCGATTTTCTTTGAATCGAATGCCAATGAACGTCCAATTGATATTGCTAACCGTGCCATCGAACAGGCAAAAATCCAGTTTGCTGATGTCCTGATTGTCGATACCGCAGGCCGTCTGCATGTCGATGATGACATGATGGACGAGATCAAAGAGTTGCACGCTGCGATTAGCCCAACTGAAACCCTGTTCGTGGTCGATGCCATGACTGGTCAGGATGCGGCAAATACTGCAAAAGCCTTCAACGATGCTCTACCTTTGACCGGTGTAATCCTGACCAAGACTGATGGTGATGCACGCGGTGGTGCAGCGCTTTCTGTTCGTGCTATTACTGGCAAGCCAATCAAGTTCCTGGGGATGGGTGAAAAGCTGGATGCGCTTGAGCCATTCCATCCGGAACGTGTGGCACAGCGTATTCTTGGCATGGGTGACGTGCTTTCTCTGGTCGAAGAAGTTGAACGCAAAATCGACAAAGAAAAAGCCGAGAAAATGGCGAAAAAACTGCAGAAAGGCGGCAGCTTCAACTTTGAAGATATGCTGATGCAGTTTGAGCAAATGAACAAGATGGGTGGCATGATGGGCTTCCTGGATAAACTTCCAGGGATGAGCAGTGCTGGCCTTCAGGATGCAATTGCTCAAGCCAACCCTGAAAAACAAATCAAGAAAATGGAAGCGATCATCCAGTCTATGACTGTTAAAGAGCGTCGTAACCCTGACTTGATGAACCCAAGCCGTAAGAAGCGTATTGCAGCAGGCTGTGGTATGGATGTTGCTGAAGTGAATAAACTGATCAAGCAGCATGCCCAGATGGCGAAAATGATGAAGAAATTTGCCAATCCATCAGGTATGGCAAAAATGATGAAGTCACTCGGCGGCTTGCAGAAACAGTTTGGCGGCGGTGGTGGCATGGGTCCACTGTTCGGCGGCAACGACAAGAAATAAGTTCTTTGTTTAAAAAAAGGCGCTTCATGCGCCTTTTTTGCTTTTTAAGATATACAGTTTAATCAAAGCATACATTTACTTACCCAATCCTGTCGTTAGCTGAGGCAGACTCTTTAAAAAATGCAAACACAGGAGTAATAAAATGACGCAAGTGATTGTGGTACACGGCTATACGGCTGGTCCAGATGAAAACTGGTATCCCTGGATTCAGCAAAAAGCTAAGGAAGAAGATGTAAGCCTAAAAGTTTTACGACTTGATCCCTCTACCACACCTCGGCTGGAAACCTGGCAAAAGCAGATGCAGGAGCAGATAGAAAGCGTCGATGAGAACAGTATCTTTATCGCTCACAGCTTAGGCACTATTGCGGCTTTGCATTATTTATCTCATAAATTGAAACAGCAGAAAATCAAGCAACTCGTACTCATTGCTGGTTTTAATGGGCGACTCGGACGTCTGGAAGAAGTGAATCCATTTATTGATGCTGCCCAAATTGACTTTGATTTATTGAAGCAGCAGATTCAGGAACGAGTGGTCATCTATTCTGAAGGTGATGATCGGGTAGCACCAAAATTTAGTCTGGAACAGGCAGAAAGTCTGGATGCACAAGTGATTAAGGCTCAGCATTTTGGTCATTTTATTGACTCGCAAGGCTGCACTGAACTGCTTGAAGTCTGGCAAAGTATTGAACCAAATCTTATACGCCAATAAGTGTTTCGAGGCTGAAAAATTAAACTTTACAAAATGGGTGCTAGTGGTCTGGAAATTTGCTTGAAAGCTTTGTAAAACATGTTAAAACAATGAGCCAGTAGCATCATTATTTTAACAATTAGTATAAGTATACAGCGATGACAAATAAATCAGGAAACGTTTATATCATTCATGACTATCAGTCGACCTCTAATGACCATTGGTATCCGTGGTTAAGTCGACAGGTCAAGAAACTTGGTATTGATGCTAAGCGCATCATGTTAGCCAATCCATTAGAACCGAAAATGCAAGATTGGCAACAAAGTCTGGCAGTGCAGATCCCGCAAATGGATGCCGATACCATTCTGGTAGCACACGGGTTGAGCTGCCTGAGTGTGCTGAAATTCGTAGAACAGCACTATCTGACTCACCGTAAAGCTATTCGTGGAGTAGTGATGGTGGCAGGTTTTGATCAGCCGCTGGTGATGTGGTCAGAACTGAATGATCTAGTGCGCAGTGTAAAACTGGATTTCAAAACACTTTCTAAAAGCTATAAATACGGGGTTATGTACATTTCTAACAATGATCCACATGTACCCACTGCCATGTCTTTAAGTCTGGCCCATCGACTTCTCAATACCCAGATTTTTGAAGTCTTGCAGGCAGGACATTTTGAAAAAACTGATGGTTATGCGGATTTCCCACAGCTACTGGAAGTCATCCAGCGGCTATATGGTCTAAATGAGCTGCAAAATGCTGCAGGCCTTTAAGTAACAGGTCGGATTCAATCACGGGGTGAAAGGATTGTAAATGCTGTGCAAACAGAGGGGCATCTCCACCCGTGAGAATCAGCTGGGCAGGAAAGTCACTCAACACCTTTTCAATGGTGCTGAGTAGCCCGAGCAGAATACCGTGATGTACTGCATCAATGGTATTGCGTCCCGGGCTCAGCTCTTCAAACGCAGCATCTGGAATTTTAATGCCTTTAGTATTCTGAATCAGGGCATCCCGCTGTAGATGTAAGTTTGGCAGGATAAAACCCCCCAGATGTTTTTGCCCTTGAGCCAAGTCAATGGTGAGAGCGGTACCACAGCTAATGACGCAATAGTTTTGTGTATTCGATGTTGCAACTGCCAACACCTGTAACCAACGGTCAATTCCGAGTTGAGCCGGATCATCATAACCACAGATCAGGCCTGCATATTCAGCATGAACTTTGGCAAAGATCACTGGAATATTCAGGCGTTTTAGAATTTTCAGGATACGGTCATTATTTTGCTTATCTAGTACAGAAGAGATTCCCACCTGATGCAAGCCTGATCCCATAAAATGCTGAATCAGACCCAGCAGTAAATCCGCTGGAGACTGTAGATGCATTTCAGCCGCATGTTCAATGATACGGTCTTGTTCCGTGATCCAGTATTTAAGACGTGTATTGCCAATATCCAGCCATAATTTTTTCATTGATCTTGCCTTAGCTACCAGTCTTTAAACGTAATTGCCCTTGATAAAAGGTTTGAATACCAGATTCAGTCTTAATCTGCACCGCGCCATCTTCCTGAATGCCGACAAAGATGCCTGCATATTGTACTTGTAGGTCAGTAAATTCCACCTGTTGTTGAATGAAAGCTGCATGATGGTTAAAGCGTGCTGCCAGATTATGGCTGCCATGATTAAACCATTGACCTGCCTGTTGAATGGCCTGATAGAGTTCAGCAATCAGCTGGTTGCGTATCACTGTAGCCAGGCCCAGTTCAGAAAGGGAAGTGATCGGCTGATCCAATTGTTCTGCTTCAATCGGGGCCAGGTTAATTCCCACACCGACCACTGCCTGATGGGTAGAGATCGGCTCTACCAGAATGCCGCCCCATTTGGCATTCTGACTATATAAATCATTTGGCCATTTCACTTGCAGATCAAGCTTTTGCAAGCCAGGCATTTGCAGAATGTTGAGTGCAACTTCAAGCGCGAGACGACCATCAATCGGTATCTCTGTATTCAGCAATGTGCTTAAATAGATATTACCTTCCGGAGAAATCCATTGGCGTTGACGTTGGCCCCGGCCCTGAGTTTGGGCACGACTGCTGACCAATACCTGTCGAATGCCTTTTTGAGCGAGATCCCGGACATCGTCATTGGTCGAAGTGGTGACGGGTTTCAGCAACAGGACTTCAGGCAGTTGTCCTGCATCTTTAAGCAGTTGCTGCAGTTCGCGAGTTTCTACATCCATCTGAATTTAAACGTGGTAAATGTCGTTATGGAGTTAATCATATATTTGTTGATTGGTGCAATTGCTGGTTTCACCGCAGGCCTGTTTGGAGTCGGTGGTGGCCTGATTATTGTGCCAATTCTGTACATTGTATTTACCCAGCTCCAGTACGATCCAAGTGTCATCATGCACATGGCAGTAGGAACCTCTTTGGCGACGATTATTGTGACCTCAATCAGTTCGGTCATGGCACATCATCTCAAAGGTGCAGTACTTTGGCCTGTTTTCCGTAATCTGGCACCTGGTTTGGTGATTGGATCGTTTCTCGGTGCAGGCATTGCAGACTATTTACCGGGTCAAGGCCTGCAGCTTTTGATTGGTTTCTTTGCAGTATGGGTGGCTTTTCGAATGTTTAGCCGTGCCAATATCAAGATTGATCCAGCAAGCACACTACCTTCTACGCCAAAACAAATGGCGACTGGGGCTGGAATTGGTATTGCCTCTGCAATCTTTGGAATTGGGGGTGGCAGTCTGACAGTGCCATTTTTAAACCGGTGTGGCGTAGTGATGCAAAAAGCCGTGGCGACTTCAGCTGCATGTGGACTCCCCATAGCGATTGCTGGCGCACTCGGATTTATGTGGTTTGGTAAGCAGTCGGATGTTACGGTACCCAATACCATTGGCTATATTCATATATATGCTTTTATCGGTATCAGTATCATGAGTTTCTTTACTGCCAAAGTGGGGGCAAAAGTGGCACATCTATTGTCACCGGTCATGTTGAAGAAATGTTTTGCGACCTTATTAAGCGTTGTCGGTAGCTATTTTATTTATCAGGGTGTCAGAGCCTTTCTGTAAGGTAATTTATTTAATACAGATTGCAGAAAAGAGAGTTTAAGTACTCTCTTTTTTTATTTGATAAATATATTTACGCTGATAAAGAGAATAAAAAACAGCATAAACAACCGCTAAGCTGGTTTATATAGAGGCTGGTTGGCTGCGTAGACAGAATATTGTCTGACAATGTCAAAGCATTCCTTCAATAAAATAGGTTAAATAAATGAAAAGTCATTCAGCATGACAAGAACTGCATCAATAAAAATAAAGACAGGATGGCCATGCACGAGGAAAAAGCAAACAGCTTGTCTGAGCAGATCGCCAGGCATATCAGTGAACAGATTATTCGTGGTGAGCTCGTCGAAGGTGAGCGGATCCAGGAACTGAGAATTGCATCAGAACTTGATGTCAGTCGTGGTTCTGTACGCGAGGCATTATTATTGCTGGAACGCACCCAGCTCATCGAAATCTATCCGCGCCGCGGTGCCATTGTCTCAGAAATGTCTGCACTGCAAGTTCGTGCCCTGTTTGAAATGTGCTGTCTTCTGCTAGGTCAGATCGTGCAGCGTATGGCTGAAACCTGGCGCCCGCATGAGGCAGAGCGTGTTCAGCTATTATTAGAACAATTAGAAGCGGAAACCCGTCAAGGTCACACCGAAAAGTTTTATGATTTGATCTTTCAGGGCTTGGAGCAGCAGGACATGGTTGGTAATCCCTATCTGATGCGTTACTACCATGAGCTACTGCCTTCACTGCGACGCAGTTACTTTTTAACCCTGAATATTTCCAAGCGCGAGCTACAAGAATCTTTTGATCTGTTTAAGCTGGTAACTGATGCAATTCTGAGCCGAAAATCACATCAGGCCACTTTATTTATGGAAGATTTTTGTCGACACTTGCGCAACCTTGTGTTGGAATCACTAACACGGATGAAACAAATTGAACTTGCGTGGGCGAGACGCTCGCGCCGTTAAATCAGGACATTATGCGTTTAAGCAGTTTAAAACTTTCAGGCTTCAAATCTTTTGCCGATAGTACAACTTTACACTTTAAAGATAACCGGACTGCCGTTGTGGGGCCCAATGGTTGTGGCAAGTCTAACGTCATCGATGCAATTCGCTGGGTAATGGGGGAGTCGAGTGCCCGTCAGTTACGGGGCGGCAGCATGCAGGATGTGATTTTTACCGGAACGGCCAAACGTAAACCGGTGGGAATTGCCAGTGTAGAACTGCGCTTTGAAAATACCTATGGCAAGCTCGGCGGTGCCTATAATGCCTATAACGAGCTGGCCGTACGCCGTCAGGTCAACCGGGATGGCAAGTCTGAATATTTCCTGAATGGCACCAAATGTCGTCGTCGTGACATCACTGATATTTTCCTGGGTACTGGTCTGGGACCACGTTCCTACGCCATTATCGAGCAGGGCATGATTAACCGTCTGGTCGATGCCAAGCCTGAAGAAATGCGGGTTTATATCGAAGAGGCAGCGGGCGTATCGCGCTATCAGGCCCGCCGTCGCGAAACCATGCAGCATCTGGAACATACCACCCAGAATCTGTCTCGCTTAGAAGATATTGCTTCCGAACTCAAGTCCCAACTCAAAACCTTAAAACGCCAGTCCGAAACTGCAATTCAATATAAAGAACTCGAAGGGCAGATCCGTACCCTGAAAATTGAAATACTGTCATTCCAGTGCGAGCAAAGCCAGCGCTTGCAGGAAGAATATACCGTTGAGATGAACACGCTAGGCGACAGCTTCAAGTTAGTACGTTCTGAACTGACCACGGTTGAGCACGATCTGGGAGCAACCAGTGAGCTGTTTCAGCGTCTGATTCAGCAGTCCACCCCATTGCAAAATGAATGGCAACAGGCCGAGAAAAAGCTAGCTGAACTAGAAATAAACCTGAAGCAGAAACAGTCTCTGCTGGAGCAAAACTCAACCAGCCTGGTGCAACTAGAACAACAGAAAGCTCAAACCAAAGAACGTTTACAGTTGATTGAATTGCAACTGGATACCCTACAAGAGCAACTAGAAGATCAAACCACACAGTTACAACAACAGGAAGGTTTAAGTCAGGATCAGCAACAAGGTTTGCAGGAACTGAAATCTCAACAGGCTTCAGTCGCGACCCAGTTTGCTCAGATTAAAACTCAAGTCGAACAGCAACAGCAGCGCAAGATGCAGATGCTGGCACAAAGCGAGCAATTAGCTAAAAATATCGTTCGTATCGAGCAGCAAAAAGAAACCTTGCAGCAACAATCAGCTCAGATTCAGAATCAAGCACAGCAAGATGAGCTGGAACAGTATCATCGGGAGAAAGCTGATACTGAACAACAGCTTATTCGCCTAGAAAGCCATTATGTTGAGCTGAGCCAGCAGCTGGAACAGGTCAAACAGGCACATAGCGAACAACAGCAACAACAGATACAGTTGAAAGCTGAGTTGCAAGTATTGAATGCAGAAAAGAAAAACCTTTCCCAACTTCTGGCGAAAGCTAATCCGGCAGCTAAAGCGGATACCGTGCAACTGATGCATGTGCTAAAACTGAATGAGCAGGGCAAAGCCCATGCCAGCCTGATCGAAAAATTCCTGGAAAAATGGCTGTCTGCTCAGGTACTTTCGGATTCAGATCATTTTCTGGAAAATACAGCACGTCAACTGAAAGCACAGCAATCGCCTGCTAAAATCCAGCTAGCAAATGTCCAATCTCTGGCGGACTGGATTGAAAAACCACAGTATTCTTTATGGCAGCAGGTCGCCGTAGTGGAAACCCTTCAGCAAGCGCTACAACTACAAAACCAATTGCAGTCGGGTCAATCCATCCTTAGTTTAGATGCTTATCATGTCGGTCCAGACTGGGTGATTGGACTAGAGTTTGATGAAGCTAGCCAGGCAGGTCAAGGCGCACTGAGCCACCGGATTCGTCTGGATGAAATTGAACTACAACTAGCTAAGCTGGAAGAGCAATCCCGCCAAGCTGAACAGCATTTGGCTGAATCAAAAGAACAGCTGACAGCGCTGCAAATTCAGCTACAGCAAATCACCAGTCAACAGCAACAGGCACAGAAGCAGCTGCAACAGCTGGACTTAAATATTGCCAAAGTGCAAAGCGCCGCTCAGGCTTTTGCTGTGCAGAAACAGCAGTTGCAGAACCAGCTCCAGCAGCTAGATGAACAGCTTGAAGAAGATGCAATGCAAAAAGATGATCTGGAAATTGATCTGCATGCATTAAACCTAAAACTGGAACAGGCTTTACCGAATTATAAGACCTTGCAATTCCAGCTGGATGAACTGACTACGCAACTGGAAGATTGCCAGCAGCAAACCCACAATGCTCAGCAGGAACTGGAAATTACTCGTCGTCAATCGGTTCAGTCCAAACAGCAAGTCGAATTGCTAGAAAAAGACCGGGTATTCCTGAAAGAGCAATACCAGCAAATTATTAGCCAGATTGAACAGGCCAAGAAATTTATTGATCCGGTACAGTTAGAACTGCCGCATCTGGAAAGCCAGTTTAACGAGCAGGTGGAATTGACAGGGAAACTGCAAAAAACCTGGTCGGAATGGCAGGTCGAGCTGAATCAGGTACAAAATAAACAACAGCGGCTCACTGAACAGCGTCATCAGTTCCAGCAGCAGGATGAAATGTTGCGGAATACACTGGAACAGAAACGCCTGGCCTGGCAGGCAGCTAAATCTGATCTGCAACACTATTCTGAGCAGCTAAAAGAATTGAATAGTGAAGTCATTACTGGTCTGAATATCGAAGTCAAAGTACATCAGGTCAAGCTGGAAAAAGCCCAATCGCAGTTCGACAAGCTCGGAGCGGTGAATCTTGCAGCATCTGAAGAATATGAAGAGGTTTCAAAACGCTATAATGAGTTGAGCCATCAGATTCAGGATCTGGAAAATACCGTCGAGCAGCTGCAGGCGGCCATGAAGAGCATCGATCAGGAAACGCGCAAGTTGTTTATGCATACTTTTGATCAGGTCAATGCTGAATTGCAAAACCTGTTCCCGAAAGTATTTAATGGCGGCGAAGCGAGCTTAAGTCTTGAAGACGGATGGCAATCAGGTGTAAAACTGATGGCACGACCACCGGGTAAGCGTAACAGTTCATTGGCTTTATTGTCTGGTGGCGAAAAAGCATTAACAGCATTGGCTTTGGTGTTTGCGATTTTCCGTCTCAATCCAGCGCCATTCTGTGTGCTCGATGAAGTCGATGCACCATTGGATGATGCGAACGTGGGGCGTTTTTGTAATTTAGTCAAAGAGCTTTCAGAACAAGTGCAATTTATTTACATCACACATAATAAGCTTGCAATGATGATGGCAACAGACCTCTTGGGTGTGACCATGCCTGAACCGGGCACCTCAAAACTGGTTACAGTGAATTTGGAACAGGCAAAAGAATACGGCTTAGCTGCGGAGGCATAAAATGGAAATCACTACTATTCTCGGGATTGTTGTAGCAGTCGTGATTATGCTCTTGGGCATTCGAATGATCATGAAAAAACCTGCTGATGCAGCACCATCATTGGATTCGGAATTACATATTGATCCAGACAGTCAGACACCGGTTATTCCGCGTCATGTGCGTGCCCAGCTGTCAGCACAGGAGGCAGAGGCGCAACGTGTTGAACCGAGCCTGAATGCGGAAACTGTTGAAAGCACAGCACCTGCAACAGAACCAAAAGAAACGGCAAAAGTAGAGCCGACATTGACGGAAACAGCCAAGCCTGTAGCAGAATCTGCAAGCCCGCTGGATACGCCAATCGTTCAAGAGGCTGAAGCAGAAGTCGCAAAAGCTGAAGTAAAAGAATCATTTGCTGAGGAAGCTAAGGCTGAAAATGCTGTTACAGAGGAAGTCAAACCTGCTGAATTTAGCCTGAACAGTAATATTGAAAAAGCTGAAATTTCAGACTTTGAAGATGAAAGCAGTATTCTTGATGCGCATCTGCATGAACAGAAAGTCGTGGATGATGAGTGTGCATTGGCGAATGCAGAAATGATTATTTCGCTGAGCGTCATTCCACAAGGTCGTGTATTGTCTGGTGAAAAAACGCTAAAAGTTCTGCTGAAATACGGCCTACGCTATGGTGAGCTGGCTTGTTTCCATCGCTACAGCGAAGATGGTTCTAAACTGCTATTCTCGGTATTACAGATCACCGATACCGGTATGGAAGGTTTTGATCTGGAAACTTTGTCAACTGAAGAAGTAAAAGGTCTGGCATTCTTCCTGGCACTGCCGCACAGTGATGTACAAAATGCTTTTGATACCATGGACAGTATTTCACGTCTGATTGCCCGTGAAGTAGACGGTATTGTCTATGATCAGAACCAGCAGGAGTTTACACCGCAGCTGCGTGAGTTCTGGCGTCATCAGGCGATTGATTACCGTGCGGGACAGCCAGCAGAAGTCTAAGTTTCTGTATTGAAACTGGACATTTCGATTTTTATAATAGCCAAAACTGAAGAATATACAGGGCGGGTTTTCCGCCCTTTTTTATGGTGAAACTATGACCCAGGAAACCACTGTCGTTGCGCAAATGCGCCAGCTGATTCAACTGATTGTCAAGCATAATCATGCCTATTATGTGATGGATCAGCCGACGATTGAGGACAGTGAATATGATCAGCTTTTTCATCAGCTCAAAGCCCTTGAAGAACAATATCCAGCATTGGTGCAGCCGGATACACCGACTAACCGTGTAGGTGGTCAGCCTTTAGCAAAATTCATGACTGTAACGCATGCCGTACCGATGCTGTCTTTAGGCAACGTATTTAATAAAGAAGATTTATTTGCCTTTGCCCGCCGTATTGAAGAACGCTTGCCGAACCAGAAAATTGAATATGATGTCGAGCTGAAATTTGACGGTCTGGCGATTTCCCTGTGGTATGAACATGGCGTATTGGTACGTGGTGTAACGCGTGGCGATGGTGAAACTGGGGAAGACATTACCCAGAATGTAAAAACTATCCGCAACCTGCCAAAATTATTATGTGAAGGTCACTGTAAGGTGCCTGACCTGCTGGAAGTACGCGGTGAAGTCTTGATGCCGAAATCCGGTTTTGAGAAGCTGAATGCGGCGAACTTGGCCAAAGGCGAAAAGACTTTTGCTAATCCACGCAATGCTGCCGCAGGTAGCTTGCGTCAGCTGGACCCAAATATTGCTGCTTCACGGCCACTCGCATTCTATGCCTATGGTATTGCGCAGTGTGTGCCGCATCATGGACAGACTACGATGTCTGCAAGTCTGGAATGGCTACAGCACTTTGGTTTCGCCGTGGGTGAGCGTCATTTTATCTGCGATAGCATTGAAGAAGTACAGAAAGTCTATGAGCAGATCAATGAGGAACGTCCAAACCTCAGTGTTGAAATTGATGGCATGGTGATCAAGGTCAATGACCTGAAACAGCAACAGCAATTGGGCTTTTTAAGTCGTGAACCACGCTGGGCAACGGCTTATAAATTTCCTGCAGTTGCAGCACTGACGGCAGTTGAAAATATTGACTGGCAGGTGGGTCGTACCGGGACTTTGACCCCTGTCGCACGCTTGAATCCCGTCGCAGTTGGTGGCGTGACAGTTTCCAATGTGACCTTGCATAACATTGGGGAAATTCACCGTCTGGATGTCCGGATCGGGGATACGGTCAGCGTTTACCGTAGTGGGGACGTCATTCCTAAAGTTGAAAAAGTCTGGCCAGAATTCCGTCCTATTGACGCAGTTGAAGTACATCTGCCAGAAAACTGTCCGGTGTGTGGTTCCCCTGTAGTGATGCCAGAAGGTGAAGCACTGGCGCGCTGTTCAGGTGAGTTGTATTGTGCTGCACAGCGTATTGAAACCATCCGTCACTTTGTGTCACGTAAGGCAATGGATATCGAAGGCTTGGGTGATCGTTGGGTAGAATCTTTATTGCACTTAAATCTGTTGAAAGATGTGGCCGATATCTATCACCTGCATGAACATCGTGATCAGCTGCTACAGATTGAAAAAATGGGCGAGAAATCTGTTCAGAACTTGATTGATTCTATCGAGAACAGTAAGAAAACGACATTGGCTGCTTTCATTTATGCATTAGGTATTCGTGGTGTCGGTGAGACCACAGCACGTATGCTGGCCAATACTTTCCAGACGCTGGATGCTTTACGTCGTGCTGATCTTGATGCGTTAAAGAAAACCCCAGATGTCGGTGATATTACGGCTGAATGGATTCTGGATTTCTTCCAGGCACCGCATAATCTGGAAGTACTGGATCGTCTATTGGCAGCGGGTATTCACTGGGATGCACCAATTGCGCCAACACGTCAGCCTTTGAATGGCGAAAGCTGGGTGGTAACTGGAACTTTAAGTTCCATGGGGCGTGATGAAGCAACTCAATTGCTGCAAGCTTTAGGCGCACGTGTGAGTGGCAGTGTGTCGAGTAAAACCAAATGTGTGGTTGCAGGTGAGAAAGCTGGTTCGAAGCTGGATAAGGCAGAAAAGCTCGGCGTGCCAGTATTAAATGAAGAACAGTTTATTGCCTTAATGAAAGAGCATGGTCAACTTCCTGCTTAATCGATCTTAAGCATGAATTAAAAAAGACATCCTCGGATGTCTTTTTTAATGGCTTGATTGGGTTGGGCTCGTCATGATGAACTGAATTCACGTACAATATTGATCTATTGACAGGTATTGAGCCTGTCTCATCAGATGATTCTGTTCTCCCGTTGATGATTGGCATACACATGGCGCAAGCAAAGAAAACTTTTCCGCAACAAAAATCGGAATTACATGTACGAAATCTGCATCGCAGTCGTTACGATTTCCCTCAGTTAATGAAGACTTGTCCGGAACTTGCGCCTTTTGTCAGCCCGAATCAATACAACGATCTTTCAGTCAATTTTTCTGATCCACTGGCTGTGAAAATGCTCAATAAGGCATTGCTGAAGCATTTTTATGGCATTCAATATTGGGATATTCCTCAAGATTATCTTTGCCCACCGATTCCGGGTAGAGCCGATTATATTCACTATTTGGCGGACTTGTTGAGTGCCAATCATCAAGGTCAGATTCCAACAGGACCTGCAGTTCAAGTCTTAGATATTGGGGTTGGTGCGAACTGTATTTATCCAATCATTGGTCATCGTAGCTATGGTTGGAAATTTGTCGGCTCAGACATTCATTCTGCATCCGTTAAAAGTGCTCAATTTATTGTCGAGGCGAATCCAAATCTACGTAAAGGGATTCAGATTCGATTGCAGAAGAACTCAAACAATATTTTCAAAGGTCTGATTAAACCTACAGATCGTTTTGATTTGACGATGTGTAACCCGCCATTTCATGCCTCGCAAGATAAAGCAGATGCCACAGCAACGCAAAAATTAAGAAAACTCGGCAAGCCGGTTGATCGGACAAAGGTGGTGTTAAACTTTGGTGGTCAAAAAAATGAACTCTGGTGTGACGGTGGTGAAGAACGCTTTGTCTGCCAAATGGTACAAGAGAGCATACAGTTTGCTGAGCAATGTCTTTGGTTTAGCACACTCGTTTCTAAGAAAACCACATTGCCTGTGCTTTTAAATGCGTTGCGTAAGAGCGGAGCAGGGGATGTGAAAATCATTAAAATGACGCAGGGGCAAAAAGAAAGTCGTTTTGTCGCTTGGACTTTTTTAGATTCAAAGCAACAACAAGCATGGAGAAATGCACGTTGGACTTCAGCTTAAGCTTATTTTCATCTGAGGATGAGTGAGCTTGTCGGTGCATGACGAAGATTTGGCTTGTTTATACCAATGAACAAGCTTAATTTTGCTTATAGGATAACTTGATGCCGATACACTCAGCGTTTCTGATTTGATACGCATGCAGTTCAATGAATATAGGCCACAATGATTTTGAATCTAGTTACAAAAAACAATACATTATAAAAGTACTTTGATCTTGTTCATCTAAGCTGAGTACTGAGTGCAAGGTATTGTTTTATAAATAGGAATTTATTCAACTAAAACTGTAAATGAAAGTACTTCTCATTTTAATTATTTAAAAATCATATATTTACGTAAATTTTATTTTGCAAATCCAGATGATTTTCTCCATAATAAGTCCATAAAGGTAGGGAGGGAGTTATAAAAATGCGTGGTAATCCAGAAGTCGTAGATTATTTGAATATGTTGATCGGTGGCGAACTGGCTGCTCGCGACCAATACCTGATCCACTCTCGTATGTACGAAGATTGGGGCCTGACCAAAATCTTTGAACGTATTGATCATGAAATGCAGGAAGAAGCACAGCATGCGGACGCAATTATTCGCCGTGTTCTGTTTCTGGAAGGTACACCGATCATGACCCGTGATGATGTAGAAATCGGTGAAGATGTGGTGAGCTGTCTGAAAGCTGACCTGAAACTGGAATATGAAGTTCGTCAAAAACTGGCAACAGGCGTGAAACTGTGTGAAGAGAAGGGTGACTACGTGACGCGTGACATGTTACGTCAGCAAATGTCAGATACAGAAGAAGATCATACTTACTGGCTTGAAAAGCAACTACGTTTAATTGAGCTGATTGGTCTGCAAAATTATATTCAGTCCCAGATGTAAGATTTGAAAAATCCCGCCAGTTGAGCGGGATTTTTTTTAACAACGAATTTTCAAGGATTTTAATAACATGTGTATGGTTTTTTGATCCTCAGCTGAAAACTCACTCATGTTAATATTAAATTCTTGCTGATCAGTTTTAAGTTTAAATAGATGAATGTCGGGGTTGTGTGGTGGAATTAAAATATACTGAATTTTAGTACGGGCATTCAGTGGAAAGATTTGACCGATTTTCATATGACCCAAAGACCAATAAATTTGATCTGCGTCTATCTCCAGTTTTTTGAACTTGCTGATTCCATAAAGTGCCAAATAGGCCATCATTATGGTCAAGATGATAATACTGATGTAGTGATCAGTATATTGAGCAGGTTGATAAAAAACAGCCGAGAACCACTGACTTAGTATTGCAAGCTTAAAGTTCCAGTCCTGATCAGTGATTCGCAGATAATAGCTGAATTGAAAAAGTAGATAACTTATCAAGATATAAGTTAAGAATAGAAATGGATGCAATGAGCTTCGACAGTAGAAGGATCTTTTCATATTGTTATTTTTAGAGCTAAAAAAACCAGGCAACTGCCTGGTTTTTATCTTAGCAAAGGCTTAGAACTTGTTAAAGCCTTTGTTCACGCCATAAGGACGACGTGATGTGTTTTCATCACGTTCTTCACGTCGGCCAAAACCTGATTCGGGACGATTGTCACGGCGTACAAACTGAGTACCATTCTGGTTTTCACGACGACCAAACTGTGAGCCGGCTTGATTATTGTCACGACGGCCAAAACCACCTTCACGACGTTCACGGCCAGTATTCGCTGCCGGTTCATCACTGTCACGGCGCTGTTGACGCAGGAAACCACCACGGCGTGCTGCCATAGGCTTTTCCTGCATACGCTCAGAACGGCGTTTTGCCATGCCGTACAAGCCAGTACCTTGACGTGGTTTAAGCTCAACAGCTTTTGCCAGGTTATCGATGTCCTGTTTGTCCAGTTCAATCCAGCGACCAGTACGCAGTTCGCGTGGCAGAATTACTGTGCCATAACGGGTACGTAACAGACGGCTGACTTTCAGACCTTGGGATTCAAAGATACGACGTACTTCACGGTTACGTCCTTCTTTCACCACCACCTGATACCAGCGGTTGATACCGTCGCCGCCCAGTTCAGAGAATGATTCGAATTTTGCCGGACCATCATCCAGTACGACGCCTTTGAGCATGTTATTTTTCAGCTCAGGCGTTACCTCACCCATGACACGAACTGCATATTCACGTTCGATTTCATTGGAAGGGTGCATCAGACGGTTCGCCAGTTCACCGTCATTTGTGAAAAGTAACAGGCCAGTTGAGTTAATATCCAGACGGCCCACCATCACCCAACGATCGCCTTGGATCGCAGGCAGGTTATCAAATACAGTCGGACGTTGTTCAGGATCGTTACGTGAACAGATTTCGCCTTCAGGCTTATAGTAAATCAGTACGCGACGACGGATTTCGTCCTCAATCTGGAATTGTACCTTACGACCATCGATGCGAAGCTCATCACCTGGTTCGATACGCTCACCCACTTGGGCAACTTGCCCATTCACACTTACACGACCAGCGGCAATGACTTCTTCCATATAACGGCGAGAACCCAAACCAACACGTGCAAGCACCTTTTGCAATTTTTCACTCATGACAGCATAACCTTAGAAATAATTATCAACAGTTCACCTATTTATGACTTCGGTGCATTTGCATCGAGGGCCATAAAAGCTTCCTTGGCATCCTGCAGGGGAGGCAATTGGCCTAAACTGGTTAAGCCAAACGCATTTAAAAATTGTGGCGTTGTCACTAACAACGCAGGTCTTCCAGGGAGTTCACGAAAACCAGATTCTTTAATCCAGTTCCAGTCGAATAGCGAGCGCAAAATCTGACTGTTATTTGTGACACCACGAATTTGTTCTATATCTGCCCGGGTCACCGGCTGGTGATAGGCAATTACGGCCAAAGTTTCAAGTAATGAAGGAGACAGGCGCGCTGGTCGCTCGGGCCATGTCTGAGCAATAATATTACGATACTTCGCACGTACTTGAAAACGGAAACCTTGAGCAGTTTCAATCAGTTCAATTGAGCGGCCATGCATCAGCATCGACAGTTGCTGTAGGTACTGACGTAATTCCTGCTTGGTATATCGATCCTGAAAAGCTTCTTTTAGACGTGCCAGAGACACCGCTGAATCACTCGCAAAGATAATCGCTTCCAGCTGCATTAGAACATCATGCAGATTATCTTCCGCTGTAAGGATTGAGCTATGGTCAATGGTCATAAAGGTGCTCCCTGAATCGTGAGCGGGGCTTCAACGCCTGTAGCAATAATCTGAATTTTTTGTTGACGTGTCAGTTCCAGAACCGCCATGAAGGTGACGACCATGCCCATCCGGCCCTGGCTTGGTTTGAGTAAATCTGCAAAAGAAAGCACTTCACCAGTTTCCAGGCAGCTTTCAATATAGGCAATGCGTTCTTCAAGTAGCACCGGTTCCTGTTGCACCTGATGAATCACCGGCTCAGGACGGTTAAAGATACACAGCAGGGCATCACGCAGCAGATTGACGTTGTGACCTTCATTCGGTTGAATGAACTCGCCCAGACTGACATTGGTCTCAAACGTATCACGTTCAAGCACACTCATTTTGTTCAGACGTTCTGCGGCCTGTTTAATGCGTAAATAATTTTCCAGACGATCGATCAATTCCTGTTTCGGATCTTGTTCCGTCGCAGAAATACTTTTGGGTTTTGGAAGAAGTAAGCGGGATTTGAGGTCCGCTAATAATGCCGCCATTACCATATAGTCTGCGGTCAGCTCAATATTGAGTGACTTCATCGCATCCATATAGGACAAGTATTGGGCAGCAATCGGCGCAATGTCGACTTGCAGCAAGTCAAAGCCATTTTTTTGGATCAGGTAAATTAAAAAGTCGAGCGGGCCTTCGAAATGCTCTAACAGGATTTCAAACGCTGAAGGAGGAATGTAAAGATCCTCAGGAATCGTCTCCTGCCATTCATCCAGTACACGGATGTGTGGAGTAGGTTCCATCATATTATGGATGCTTTGATTCATATACAGTTGTTGGCCACGCGAATTTTCAAAGGCATGAAGGCTGATTCTTCGATCTCACATCGAAAGAAAAAGCATGTAAAAAGTTGATCTTAGTGTACTCGAAAAATACCTCTAAATAAATTGGATATGGAGTTAGATACAAAAAAACAGTAGCTTTTACGGCTATTTTTCGGTTTTTGATCATCTCAAATACAGGGATGCCTTTCTGAATTAAGGGTTCATAGAAATGAAGTTAAGCTCCAGTTGGGTTTGCAACCCCTAAGATCGATCATGAGCAATGACAAATATTGAGAATTAGATCAGGAAAAAATCATTCTTTAGCAGCAATTAAAAAGTAAAATTTAAAAAAATAAACCTTAAAAACAGATATCTATCGTTCAAAAAGTATTGTAATATCTCAGAAAAATATACTGATGAATAAAACAACTAAAAACAGGACGGGTGATCAATATGCCTATTATGCTGGTACTTATTGCCATGATTGGCTTGGGGGTATTCTGGGGTTATCCAATACACGCTGGCTTGAAAATAAAAAACTTTCTGTAAAGAGTGAGCAGAATGTCAAAAACATAGCCTGTGATTCTGTAGAGGCGTTTCAAAACTTTGATTACAAGTCTCGAACTGCCGTCTTAAATGTGATTGAAGAAGATCAAATTGTTTTTCATATGAATGTCAAAAATAAATTTGGTACGGACATGATGCAACATCAGCAAAAGCTGTTGGATTGTCCAAGTTTTTTTACAAGTGAGAGCATTAAAAGGTGGGGAAGAATATATCCCACCACCTCAAAAAAATACCCCAGTAGACATGGTTGCACTTGCTGCATCGGTTTCGGAAGAGGCTGCGCAACCTTTAAGTTAAAATCCTACGGATAAAAATATGAATATAAAATTTGTTGTTGTTGGCCTTTTAGTGATTGCCGGACTATTTTTCGGAACTGAAAAGTATTGGGAGCATAAGTTTCAACAGCAGGCACGAGATAATCTAAAACAGGTACACATGGATGCACAGACTCAACAGCGACTGGAAAATAGTGGTCTGCCCATCTCTGGAGATATACTGAATCAGTATCCGAATATTATTACCTACATGAAACTCACCACTTTCGCGGATAATCAATTACCGGCAGAAATCCAAAGCCATGTACGACAACTTGGTTGTATGCAGGTTGATCAGTTACAAGGTCAAGAGCCAGATTTGGTAAAAGCCTATATAACGGTTCTTGAAGAAGATCAGGTTTCATCCAGCTATACCATTCAAAATAAATTTGGCAAGGCTGTGTTTGAGCATAAACAGATACTAGCAGATTGCCCGAATTTTATGACTTTGCGTCAGTTATAAATATGTTGTGGTCCTGCTGCTTTAACGCATATTCAATTATTCGCTGGCAGGTGTCTGCTAGACAGAGATTACTTGTTGAATAAATGTTCAGCAGTTTTCTTGTCATCGCAACTTCAAGAAAATACTGGTACTCAATATTATCGATATTCAGATTTAAGACCGGCTTAGAATTCTTTTCGATAGAAATTGCCTTAGATTCTAATGTCCAAGGCCGTTCGACGTAGATCAGATGAGTGGCAGGAAACTCATTCAAGTTTAGAAGGAGATAAAACAGATTCACTTTATTTCCTCCTAAAACTGAATTAAAACGTTTTAATTATTCAAAAGCACTTACATCACCGACACCACGGCGAATCACTTCAGGCTGATCACCCGATAAATCCACGATAGAAGTTGTGCTTAATGTACCTAGGCCACTATCAATAAATACATCGATGCGTTTGCCGAGCTGCATTTCAATCTCGTATGGATCATCCATTGGATCAGTCTGATCTGGCAGGATCAGGGTTGAGGTCAACAGGGGTTCACCCAGTTCTTGAAGCAGCATCTGACACACGGGATTACTTGGGATACGTAAACCGATGGTTTTTTTCTTCGGATGCATTAAACGTTTAGGTACTTCACTGGTGGCTGGCAGAATAAAAGTAGTGACAGCAGGCGTATTATTTTTCAGCAAACGATATACGGCATTGTCCACTTTGGCATAGGTCGCAATGTCCGACAAGTCACAGCAGAGAATGGCATATTGGTGCTTAGGGCCTAGACCACGAATTTGGGCAATGCGCTCCATGGCATTTTTATTTCCGATCTGGCAACCAATTGCATAAGCGGCATCAGTCGGATAAACAATTACATCGCCGGCACGGATACGTTCCACGGCCTGACTGATCAAACGTGGTTGGGGATTATCTGGGTGTACGCGTAAATGCAACATAAACTCTGTCTCCGATCCTGTGCTGACTTTATTATGAGATTGCCTACGACGGACATGCAATCTCAATAACGATAAATTTGTATAATTTAATCAAGCATTTCACGAATAAATTCGTCGGATTGTAAACTTTTGCCATTCCGTGTGCAGGCACAGATACAATCAATAAAACGTTTTGCATCACGCGGTAGTTTGGCTTCACCACTAAAATAACGCTGTACCTGTGCATAGACATTATCTTTAAAGCTGCTGCCATTGCCGCCTTCACCGGTCAGGTTGTCTAAAGACACGCAAAATTTACGCCCAAAGGCTTTGGCAAACATCCATTCAATCGCCTGGGGCTTGACTTCTACCTGTTCAAATAAAGCTTGCTGTTCCTGGGTGCGGCCATCTGGCGCATACCAGTAGCCCAGATCTGGCAATAGACGACGCTTATCACCGGCAATAGTCCAGTGGCTGATCTCATGCAGGGCACTATTGAAGAAACCATGCGCAAATTGAATGCGGGCAGGAGTATCTTCAGTAGCCGGGAAATATTCTGGTTCAAAATCACCACGGACTAATGTGACATTTAGGTGGGAAAACCAGTGATTAAAGTGTAAGATGAGCCAATCAACCTGTTCTACTTCTGACGATACATTCGCCCACGGTAAGCGTTGCACTTGCTGTAGTGAGCTGTCAGAATCCAGAGTTGAAAGTGTGCTAACGAGTGATGAAACATTCACTTCTGTTTGCGGCTGCAACAGATGCATGACTAAAATTACCCAATTGGTCTGTCTAAAAATAAGTACAAAATTGTATCTTAATCTTTGACAGAGTTCTGATGAATTTGTAGAATTGCCGCCTTAATTATGTCAGCAAATACCTTTCCGGCACAGATTGAGCCGTTTAAATGGGCTGAACAGGGCTTTAAATGGTCAGGTCAACTGCCTTTATCCCGCTTTGTTCGTATTGCTCGTGAAGCTGTTGGATCAATTGATGATCAATTGATTAACATAGACTGTAAGCTATCAATGGATGCTTATCATCGCATTGTGTGGCTAGATGGCCATGTTGAAACGAAAGTTCCAATGGAATGCCAGCGTTGTCTGGAAACCGTTGAGATTGAACTCGTTTCAGATTTTCATCTTGCCCTTGTGGATGACGAATCACTGATAGAGCGCTTGGATGAGGATGCTGATTTCATCGTCTTAGGTGAAAGTGAAGCAACGACGAAAGGTTCATATGATGCACCTGCCACCGCTGATTTACTGGCACTCATAGAAGATGAATTGTTATTGTTGATGCCGTTGTCTCCTAAGCATGATGTTTGTGAGCATAAGCACCAACCCGCTCAAGAAGAAGTTGTTGAAGAAAAACGGGACAATCCGTTTGAAGTTTTGGCAGCTTTGAAGGGTAAACTTAACTAATTTTTGTGTTATACTTATACGTATAAGACAATCGAATTTGTTCTGATCCATTTTTTCGATATTTGTAAGGAGCCATCATGGCCGTTCAGCAAAACCGTAAAAGTCGCTCTCGCCGTGACATGCGCCGTTCACATGACGCTTTAACTGAGAATGCATTAACTGTAGACCAAGCTACTGGTGAAACTCATCGTCGTCACCACGTATCTAAAGATGGTATCTACCGTGGTCGTCAATTATTCGCTAAAGCATCTGCTGAATAATTAATGATGTATTAAGCGTCAAGCTTGATAGAAAAATGGGAGCGTTAAGCTCCCTTTTTTTTGTCTGTCACTTTTAGGCGCTTTAATAAAGTCGGGCTTTTTGTTGTATTTGGCAATTACCCCAGCCAAAATTACGTGCTAAATTGCGCTCCACAATGAGTTAGGTGGTATTTAGCTGTTAATTTTCATCAATTCTGTGAAGATTAGCGCCTCTTAATTGAAAGGATTTTATTATGTCTGCTAAACAACTCGAGCAAGCAGCTCAGGCAACCAAAACTGCATTTGTATTCCCAGGTCAGGGATCGCAGAAGGCGGGCATGCTCGCTGAACTGGCTGAGCAGTTTAGTAGTGTAGGTGACACATTTGCCGAGGCATCTGAAGCAGTAGGCTTCGATCTGTGGCAGATTGCACAAAGTGGTGAAGGTCTGAATCAGACTGAATTTACTCAACCGGTCCTTCTGACTGCATCGATTGCATTATGGCGTGTATGGCTGGAACTGGGTGGTGTTGCACCAAAGTATCTGGCTGGCCATTCTTTAGGTGAATACAGTGCGCTGGTTGCATCTGGTGCGTTAAGCTTGGGTGATGCAGTGAAACTGGTCAACCTGCGCGGTAAGCTGATGCAAGATGCAGTCCCACAAGGTGTCGGTGCAATGGCGGCAATTCTAGGGCTGGAAGATGCTCAGGTGGTTGAACTTTGTGCACAGGCAACAGCAGCCGGTGAAGGTTCGGTTGAAGCAGCCAACTACAATGCCAAAGGTCAAGTTGTTGTTGCAGGGAACAAAGATCGTGTTGATGCGGTGATTGAGCTGGCAAAAGAAAATGGCGCTAAAGCGATCGCATTGCCCGTATCTGTTCCATCCCACTGTTCACTGATGAAACCTGCCGCTGAACAGTTTGCTACGGCTTTGGAACAAACTGCCATTGAGCTACCACGTATTCCTGTAATACAAAATGTGGGCGCAGAAATTGCAACAGATGTGAATGCATTACGTCAGGCACTGACTGCGCAATTGTATGAATCTGTACAGTGGACCAAAACCCTGCAGTTCCTTCAAGACGAAGGTATTGCATATATCGTGGAATGCGGTCCGGGGAATGTACTTGCCAATATGGCAAAACGTTTACCAAATATCGAAAAAGCACTTCCACTGGATACTCAATCCCGTCTGGAAGATGCATTAAACACCGTATTGGTGGCAGAAGGGAAAATTGCATGACACAGGAACGTAAAGTTGCCTTGGTGACAGGTGCAAGCCGCGGCATTGGTGCTGCAATTGCACAACAACTCATTCAGGATGGCTACTTTGTAGTAGGAACTGCCACTTCTGAAGCTGGTGCTGAGAAATTATCTGCACAGTTTGCTGAAAATGGCGCAGGTAAAGTCCTTGATGTGCGTGATGGTGCAGCCATTGATGCACTGGTGACTGAAATCGAACAGAACTATGGTCCAGTTCTTGCGTTAGTGAACAATGCTGGTATTACCAAAGATAACCTGTTGCTGCGTATGTCAGAAGATGACTGGGACGATATCCTGAACATTCATCTGAAAGCCGTTTATCGACTTTCCAAGCGTGTCCTGAAAGGCATGACCAAGGCACGTTTCGGTCGTATCATTAACATCAGCTCTGTAGTGGCGCATTTTGCTAACCCGGGTCAGGCGAACTATTCTGCTGCCAAAGCAGGTATCGAAGCGTTTAGCCGCAGTCTTGCAAAAGAAATGGGTAGCCGTCAAATTACGGTAAACTCTGTGGCACCAGGCTTTATTGCCACTGAGATGACTGAACAGTTAAGTGAAGAAATTCGCAAGAAAATGAGTGATCAAGTGGCATTGAACCGTCTCGGTGATCCACAAGATATCGCAAATGCCGTAAGTTTCTTGGCTTCTGACAAGGCAAGTTACATTACAGGTAGTGTAATTCACGTAAATGGTGGTTTATACATGAGCTAAGGGGCTTAAGTATAAACTTTCCAAATTTTTTAGATTCAATTAAACTAACGGCATTAAAAACGCCACAAGCAATGAGGAGAATTCCTGTGAGCGATATCGAACAACGCGTTAAGCAAGCGGTTGCAGAACAACTTGGTATCAAAATCGAAGAGATTAAAAACGAAGCATCTTTCATGGATGACTTGGGTGCTGACTCTCTAGACCTAGTTGAACTGGTAATGTCTTTCGAAAATGACTTCGACATCACAATTCCTGATGAAGATTCTAACGAAATCACAACTGTTCAATCTGCGATCGACTACGTTTCTAAAAAACTTGGTTAATCGTTGATTCTTAGCTCTGCTAAGCCTAAAGACCACCGCAAGGTGGTTTTTTTGTGCCTGTGTTTTTCTTAATGGTAACTTACATTCATTAACAGGAAGCTTACCAATGATTAACTTCTGTTTAGGTAAATTCCGCTATAAACAATAGGGAGATAAAAATCAGACAACAATAAGGGAGTCTTCCATGGGTATTTTTGATTTTGTAAAAGGTATTGGTAAGAAAAATACCGCAGCGGCAGAACCGCAACAGACACCTGCTGCACAACAAGCACCTGCGGCTGCGCCTAAAGCAGCTCCGGCAGAGCCATCGGCACAAGAAATTGCCAACAAGTTATTGGGTCATGTTAAAAGTTTAGGGTTGCCAATTAAAGGTTTGTCGATTAGCTATAACTCTACTTCTGATCTGGCAACTGTGCGTGGGCAGGTACAAAATCAGGCCGATCGTGAAAAAATTATTCTCGCGGTAGGAAATATTGATCATGTGGCCAAAGTGGATGACCAGCTTACGGTGAGCAGCCCTGAACCGGAAAGTAAATTCTACACGGTAAAATCAGGAGACAGTTTGTCAAAAATTTCTAAAGAATTTTATGGCGATGCCAATCAATACAATAAGATTTTTGAAGCCAACCGTCCATTATTAAAAGATGCTGATGATATTTTCCCAGGTCAGGTGCTACGTATTCCTGATTAATATTTTTGAACTTTCAGATTTTTCAGATTAATGACAAAGCTCCTTTTGGGAGCTTTGTCATTATTGTCGATAACTAGAGTATTAAATACCGACATCCAGATATAGCGTCTCTTTTACTTCCTCCATCACCACATAACTGTGTGAAGAGGCGGAAGAAGGTAGTTTCTTTAATAGATCGCCCAGCAGGCGACGATAAGCACTCATCTCTTTCAGGCGCGCTTTGACCAGATAATCAAAATCTCCAGAAATCAAATGGCATTCCAGTACTTCAGGAATTTCACTCAGGTCTCGTGCGACCTGCTCAAATACATCACCGGATTTGGCTGAAAGTTTGATTTCAAGAAAGACCAGTAAATTGCGTTCCAGCTTTTCTGGATTGAGTCGGGCGTAATAGCCCATGATAATGCCATCGCGTTCCAGTCGCTTCACACGCTCAGAGCACGGGGTGGTGGATAGGTTCACCCGAGCTGCCAGTTCACTAATGGCAATCCGTCCATCACGTTGCAGAATATCCAGAATCATACGATCAATACGGTCTAATTTGCGCATTCATTATTCCCTTAATTTTTTAAAATCACGCGAGAAATCTAGTGGATTCACTGAATATATTACTTTAAAACAGTGAAATTCACTATTGATCCAAAAATATACTAGTTAAATCAACTAGAAGGATTTTGAGGGTAAGGCAATGCGTGTTTTGGTCTTAGGTAGTGGTGTAATCGGTGTGGCAAGTGCCTATTACCTGGCACAGCAGGGTGCAGAAGTTACTGTACTTGACCGTCAGACTGGCCCTGCTGAAGAAACCAGTTTTGGTAATGCAGGCCAAATCTCTCCAGGTTACTCGACACCGTGGGCAGCACCTGGCATTCCATTCAAAGCAGTGAAATGGATGTTTCAGCATCACGCACCCTTGGCGATTAATTTAGATGGCAGCATGTGGCAGTTGAACTGGATGGCGCAAATGCTGAAAAACTGTAATCCAGCCAGCTATGCCATTAATAAAGAACGTATGACCCGTGTGGCTGAATATAGCCGTGACTGTTTACGTGAATTGCGTAAAGAAACCGGGATCAGCTATGAGCATCGTTCCAAAGGTACTTTACAGGTATTTCGTAATGAAGCCCAGTTGAATATGGTGCAACGTGATATCGCTGTATTGCAAGAATGTGGTGTGCCACATGAATTATTACTGGGAGCTGATTTGGCAAAAGTTGAACCTGCCTTGGCACATGCTCAAGATAAACTGGTCGGTGGCTTACATTTACCCAATGATGAAACCGGTGATTGCTATCTATTTACCAACGCCTTAGCCAATGTTGCTAAAGAATTGGGAGTACAGTTCAAGTTTAACCAGAATGTGGAACATCTGCTAACTGAGGGCAATGAAATTAAAGGTGTTGTCGTCAATGGTCAGGTATTCACTGCGGACAAATACGTGCTGGCATTTGGTAGTTATTCACGTGATTTCTTGAAACCGTTGCATCTGGATTTACCAGTTTATCCAGTAAAAGGCTATTCACTCACGATTCCAATCGTTGATGCCGATTTTGCGCCGCAATCTACGGTGCTGGATGAGACCTATAAGATTGCCATCACTCGCTTTGACCAGCGCATTCGTGTCGGCGGTATGGCTGAGCTAAGTGGCTTTAACCATAATTTAAAAGACAATCGCCGTGCCACGTTGGAAATGGTCACTCAGGAATTGTTCCCGGGTGGGAATCTGGCAGAAGCGAGTTTCTGGACCGGTTTACGCCCAATGACCCCAGACAGTACCCCAATTATTGGCGCAACGCGTTTTAAAAACCTGTTTCTGAATACCGGACATGGCACCCTGGGTTGGACCATGGCCTGTGGTTCGGGCAAGTTGATCAGTGACATGGTGCTGAATCATAAAACCGACATCAGTACCGAAGGGCTTTCACTCGGACGTTATTCACACGCGGCCTGAAGTGCTGTTTCAAGGAAGAATCTATGCCACGTCCAATTCAAGCTGTAGTGCATTTGCAAGCACTACAGCATAATCTTGATATTGCCAAAGCCGCAGCGCCAAATGCCGAGGTCTATGCTGTAGTAAAGGCCAATGCCTATGGTCATGGCATTGAACGGGTTTATGCGGCATTTCAGTCTGCAGACGGTTTTGCTTTTCTGGATATTGAAGAAGGCAAGCGGCTACGTGCACTGGGATGCACAAAACCGCTGCTGTTGCTCGAAGGTATTTTTGCGCTAGCGGATTTATTTGCATGTGCGAAGCATGACATGAGCTTTGCCATTCATTCTCGGTATCAAGTGCAATGGCTGAAACAGTTTGCCGAAATAGCCCCAGATGCACAGTTTGATGTGTTCTTGAAAATGAACAGCGGCATGAACCGTCTAGGTTTTCAGTCGCATGAATATGCAGATGTTTGGCAACAGTTAAGCCAATTTGAAAATGTGCGCTCAATGACGCATATGACCCATTTTTCCGATGCGGATGGCGAGCGTTTTGGGTTGGATGGTATTGAATATCAAAACCTGATTTTTAGCCAGACTATTCAGGGGCTTGAGGCTGAAACCTCACTCAGTAATAGTGCGGCCATTTTACGCCATCATCAAAGCTTGCATTCCGATATTGTACGTAGCGGCATCATGCTCTATGGCAGTTCACCAGATTATCCAAGCCATAGTATTCAAGACTGGAATCTCCAACCAAGTATGAGCTTACGCAGTGAAATCATTGCCATTCAAGATATTCAGGCTGGGCAAAGTGTCGGTTATGGGTCCAACTTTGTTGCGGAGCAGGCGATGCGAATTGGTGTTGTGGCTTGTGGTTACGCGGATGGTTATCAGCGTATTAGCCAGACCGGTACACCAGTGCTGGTGGATGGTGTTAGAACCCAAACCATTGGGCGGGTCAGTATGGATATGCTGACAGTTGATCTGACTGAACTTTCTCAAATGAACATTGGTAGTGAAGTGGTGCTCTGGGGGCGGTCGACCCACGGCACAGTGCTGCCCATTGATGAAGTTGCAGCAGGATCAGGAACAGTGGGCTATGAGTTGATGTGTGGCATTACCGCTCGTGTGCCAGTACAGGTTGAAACCTGAAATTTAATATTGACCCATTAACGGAAAAAATGGAGAGGAAAATTTATGATGGAACATAGTGATATTCAACGTATCGGCAGCAATCAGGTAATGAGTGCTGTCACTATTCACAACAAGACCGTGTATTTATCAGGGCAGGTGCCAACACGTACCGATCTGGATATACACGGACAGACCTTGGAGGTCTTTGCCAAGATTGATGAACTGCTTGCGCTGGCAAATACTGATAAAAGCCGGTTGCTTTCGGCGCAATTATTTATCAAGCATTTAGCTGACTTTAGCAGCGTAAACCAACTCTGGGTGGAATGGCTGCAAGGTCATAACACTCCGACACGTGCCACCATTCAGGCGGATCTGGTCAATCCAGACTGGCTGATTGAAATTGCAGTGATTGCAGCACAGCCCTAAGTTGTTTTGATGTTTGAAATCTCCCAACTTAATTTTGTAACAACATCAGACCCGATCATTTAACTTTTTAAATGAAACTGCATCTGAATCAGGATTTCAGGAGGAAATCTGATCAGGTGGGCAAGGGCCTGATGCGAAAAAGGAACTGAAGATGAATACTACACCCTCTAGAGATGACGCAGCGCCGTCGCAACATGAGCTACAACGCAAGTTATCTAATCGGCATTTACAGCTGATTGCCATTGGTGGCTGTATCGGTACCGGCCTGTTTATGGGTTCGGGTAAGACTATCGCCTTGGCTGGTCCTTCGATCCTGCTGATCTATATGATCATTGGCGGGATGTTTTTCTTTTTAATGCGTGCTCTTGGTGAAATGCTGCTGTCGAATCTGCAGTACAAGTCTTTTATTGATATGGCGCATGATCTGATCGGTCCGGGTGCAGGCTATTACATTGGCTGGTCGTACTGGTTGGGCTGGGTGCTGGTCGGTATTGCCGATCTGGCTGCGATTATTAACTACCTGAATTTCTGGTTACCCGAAGGTACAGCCTTTACCCCGACGGGACAGGCGCTGATCAGCGCTGCCTGTGTGCTCTTGATTCTGGGTATTAACCTGGTGACAGTAAAACTCTTTGGTGAGATTGAGTTCTGGTTTGCCCTGATCAAGATTCTGGCAATTATTGGCCTGATTTTTGTCGGTGGTTATATGGTCTTTAGTGGTTTTCAGGCGCCAAGCGGTGCGACGGCCAGTTTTAGTCATGTCTGGTCAGATGGGTTATTTCCGAAAGGTGCAACTGGCTTTCTGGCCGGTTTCCAGATTGCGATGTTTGCTTTTGTGGGAGTGGAGCTACTAGGCACTATGGCGGCTGAAACCAAAGACCCGGAAAAGAATTTACCTAAAGCCGTCAATGCGATTCCAACCCGTATCATTCTGTTCTACGTATTGTCATTGCTGGTGATTATGGCCGTCACGCCATGGAGCCAGATTCCTGCAGATCAGAGCCCATTCGTTAGCCTGTTCTTATATGCAGGGATTCCAACGTCCGCCATTATCATGAATTTTGTGGTCTTGTCCTCCGTGATGTCTTCGATGAATAGTGCGGTGTTCTCCACCAGTCGGATGCTGTTTGGCCTGGCACGAGGTGGTCAGGCACCACAAGCCTTGGCACAACTGTCGAGCCGTGCAGTACCGGCGAAAGGTCTGATGTTCTCCTGTACTTTTATTCTGCTGGGTGCAGCATTCCAGTATTTTGTACCCAATACGATGGAAGCCTTTACCTTGGCGAGCTCACTGTGTGTGATCCTGTTTATCAGTATCTGGAGCATCATCATGGTGTGCTATATCCGTTACCGTAAGCAGCAACCGCAAAAACATACTGCTTCGACTTTTAAAATGCCGGGCGGTGTATGGATGTCTTATATCGTGCTGGCATTCCTGTTCTTTGCTTTGGTGATTTTGAGTCTGGAACCAGATACCTTGAAAGCCTTGATGATCAGTCCGTTATGGCTGTTGATTCTGGCGGTGACCTATCGTGTGCTGTATCTGCCAAGAGTTCGTAAGCTTCAGGTAGAGATGTAAATTTTAGAATCTAAGACATAAAAAAATCCCCGAATGGTCGGGGATTTTTTATTGAGTAGCTAAACTAGAAGGTAGGTTTAACTACCACCAGAATCACCACTGCAAATAAGAGCAGGGTTGGCATCTCATTAAAATAACGCCAAAACTTGTGTGACTTATAATGGGCATTATCAATCAGCTTCTTGCGGTAATAACCACAGACCAGATGGTAAATCACCAATAAGCCGACTAGGCCGACTTTAAGGTAGAACCATAAGGCTTCATGGTAATGACGCGTTGCATCACCCCAATCCACCAGAAAGTGTGCCGTAATCAGGGTGGCCAGCATTGCCGGCCACATGATGCCACGGTACAGCTTACGCTCCATGACTTCAAAGCGTTGATGACTCACGGTATCTTCGCTCATGGCATGATAAACATATAAACGTGGCAAGTAGAACAAAGCCGCGAACCAGCAAACCACTGCAATAATATGTAATGCTTTTACCCAAAGGAAAGCATCAGAAGGAGCATCCATCAAGTCACCCTAAATTGGGCAGCTTAGCCTTCCCATTTTTTGAAGATGAGACAAGCATTTACGCCGCCGAAACCGAAACTGTTACTCATCACAGTATTCAATTTTGCGTCACGTTTTTCAAGCACGATATCAAACGGTTTCGCACCTTCATCCAGCTCAGTCACGTTGATGTTTGGCGCAATAAAATCATTTTGCATCATCAGAACTGAATAAATTGCTTCTTGAACACCAGCAGCACCTAGGCTGTGACCTGTCATAGACTTGGTCGAGCTAAGTGAAGGAACTTGGCCTTCACCAAACGCACGTTCCATTGCCTTAAGTTCTGTAATGTCGCCTGCTGGAGTAGAGGTACCATGCGTATTTACATAGTCAATCTTGTCTACACCATGCTGTTTTGCTTCTTCTAAAGCCATCAATACACAACGCGTTGCACCTTCACCACTTGGCGCAACCATATCGGCACCATCAGAGTTCGCTGCATAAGCCACAACTTCCGCAAGAATATTGGCACCACGTGCTTGAGCGTGTTCAAGGGATTCAAGCACCACGAAACCGCCACCGCCAGCAATCACGAAACCGTCACGGTCTGCTGAATATGGACGAGATGCAGTTTCAGGTGTGTCATTGTATTTCGAACACAGCGCACCCATCGCATCAAACAGCAAGCTTTGAGACCAGTGATCTTCTTCACCGCCACCGGCAAGCATCAAGTCCTGTTTACCCAATTGAATCAGGTTATAGGCATAACCAATCGCATCAGCAGAAGTTGCGCATGCGCTGGTAATTGAGTGAGCAATACCTTGAAGTTTAAGCGCTACACCAACGTTAGCTGTAATGGTATTTGACATATTGCGGGGTACGAAGAACGGGCCAATTTTACGTGCACCTTTTTCTTCGAGTAATTTTGCCATTTCTATTACAGATGCTGTTGAGTTACCGCCTGAGCCGCCTGCAATACCATAGCGTGGGTTGCCCGCCAGATCTTCCGGTTTCAGACCAGCATGCTCAACCGCTGCAATTGCCGAATTGTAGGCATACATGGCACAAACACCCATAAAGCGTTTGAGACGACGGTCGATATTGTCAAAATCCTGCTCAGCAGCCGCGCTGACATGACTTTTAAAGTTCAGTTCAGCATAGACTGGATTTAAACGTGTGCCTGAAATCCCGTTTTGTAAAGAGTGAGTTACATCTTCCAATGTATTTCCGATGCATGAGTTAATACCCATACCAGTGATGACAACACGTTTCATCTACAGATCCTTATAGTTCATCTTTATGGTCAGGGGAGATATTTAGCGTTTTCATCAAGCGTTAAATATGATGCTGACCCATTGTTCACAATGAGGAACATCATAACAGAAAGATTTTTGAAATCTTATGGCAAATGTTATGCCCAGTACGCTGTACATTCGAATAGAGATTCCTACACAGAGGGATTACTAAATGAAACAGAATAAGGTTGAGATAAACGCTGCTAGCACCTAGTATTTATACAAAATACAAGCACGTGCACGCTGAGGTAAGGAATGACAAATACCAATAATAAACAATCAAATGGCTTCATCTCCAGTGCGTTTGGAGTGGCGAAAAAGTTCAGTACAACAGGTTTGGATCTATTCAACCATGTTGCACCTGATTCAGTTTCGAAGGTCACACAAGCGCTGAATGTAGATAAGGTGCTCAATGGCGCAGCTCAAGCCAAGAGTCCCTTTGAATCAAAAAAATACGACAATCCACAGGAGATGTTACGTGAACATCTACCGAGTGTATCGCGCCAGTTGTTTGGCCGTCATTTCAATACAGTGAATAATGTTACGCATTTCATTTCGCCCAAGTTTAGCGAAAAAGTGTCCGATTATTTCTTTGATCATCTGAATCAGTTTACCAATGACATCAGTTCGGTAGATGCCATTCTTGATGAAGCGGGAGTGCGTGATCTGGAAGAACTCACCCAGGATGTCAATCGTTCTAAGCGTATTTCTCAAGCGTTTGGTGAACAGAATAAATGGATTGCTGCAGTTCAAGGTGCATTCTCAGGGGCAACTGGGGTAATTGGTACAGCAGTGGATATTCCTGCATCTTTGGTGCTGGCACTGCGTACTATTTATCAGGTCGGCCGTTCTTATGGCTTTGATTTAAGTAAAGAAGAAGATCAGGATATCGTGCAGCATATCTTCCGTCAGATTGATCTGAGTCTGATTGCAGAAAAGCAAACTGTATTGTTGGGCTTAAGAGCGCTAGGTGCTACTTTAAAAACCCATGACATTTCCCAGCTGCAAGCCATGTTGGGTTCAAGTAATGATACTGAGCTGCTACGCAAATTCCTGCATCAGGAAGATGGTCAATCGAAATGGGAATGGATAAATCATATACCGAAAGTTTCCCTGATTGAACAACTATCTAAATTGGTACCGTTAGCGGGTGCTGGGGTAGGCGCAGTATACAGTCGCCGTTTTGTCGAGGATGTTAATCAGAAAGCACAGGATGTGTTCTCGAATGCACGTCAATATCTGCTACAGCATCGTGACAGCTCTGCCTCTGTTTTAGAGGCTTATGAAAAATCTAAAGCATTGCTGCAACAGGCTGCACCAAAACTACTGGAAAATATCAAGAAAAATGGTCATACCGGGGATGAGTTAATTTTAGATAAAGAGATTCCGATTGAAGGAAATGATCATATTACTCAGGTAAAAGTGCTGAAAAAGACAGATTCTCAAGTCACAGAGGAAGTAAAAGATGAAGAGGTCAGTGAAGGCTTGGATTCATTAGCCGATAAGTTGGTAGAACCGGTTGCGGATAAGCATGTACAGCAACCAGCACTGAGTGAGCCGGCACCTGAAGATATCGAAGATACGCTTGCACAGGCAGAAGCTGAGGGCGATGTCACAGACGAGGCCGAAGTCGCTGCCGCTGATACTGAAAATGATCAGAGCGAAGCAGACACGGAAGCTGCACAGCAAAAGCCAAAAAAAGCGACAAAATCTTCTGCTAAAAAATCAACAGAAGATGTTACAAAAGATGCAGATTAATCTGCAAGAAAAATAGTAAGGATATGAAAGTACTAAGCAATTGTAAGCAAGAGCGGATGTGGATTTGCCTGCTTCTATCATGTTGACCAATTTTGCATCTTGACTTACAATTGCATGCCCTCAAAAAGTAGTAGTTTTTGGGGCTTTTTATTAACGGGAGAATTGCCAAATGGCAACAACAAATCAGTTGATCCGTAAGGGTCGTACGACTTTGATTGAAAAATCTAAAGTTCCTGCGTTGAAGGCTTGTCCACAGCGCCGTGGTGTTTGTACACGTGTTTACACAACTACACCTAAAAAACCTAACTCAGCAATGCGTAAAGTTTGCCGTGTTCGCTTAACTTCAGGCTTTGAAGTTTCTAGCTACATCGGTGGTGAAGGCCATAACCTGCAAGAGCACAGTGTTGTTCTTATCCGTGGTGGTCGTGTTAAAGACTTACCAGGTGTACGTTACCATACCGTTCGTGGTTCTTTAGACTGTGCTGGTGTTAAAGATCGTAACCAGTCTCGTTCTAAATACGGTACTAAACGTCCTAAGAAATAATTGATCTTTCGAGATTAACTTCTTAGTTCGCTAGAACTGCAATCCTTTATCGTCTCGCTTGTCTGATTTCTGCATTTAATTTTGTGAAATTCAAGCGACGTGTAGTAAGGCCAGCGAATGCACATGACACTTTGTGCTAATGCTGGATAAACCTGAAGTGTCATATTTATAGGTAGTTTAAAATGCCAAGACGTCGCGTAGTCGCTGCTCGTGAAATCCTTCCGGATCCGAAATTCAGTAGCCAAACAATCGCTAAATTCATGAACCACGTAATGCAAGATGGTAAAAAATCTATTGCTGAAAGTATCGTTTACGGTGCTTTAGACCGCGTTCAAGAAAAATCTAAAGTAGACCCAGTTGAATTTTTCGAGACTACGCTTGAAAAAGTTCGTCCTATGGTCGAAGTAAAAGCACGCCGTGTTGGTGGTGCTACATACCAGGTACCTATGGAAGTGCGCCCATCCCGTCGTACTGCCTTGGCTATGCGTTGGTTAGTAGATGCTGCTGCTAAGCGTTCTGAAAAAACTATGGCTTTACGTCTTGCTGGCGAGTTGCTTGATGCAGCTGAAGGTAAAGGCGCAGCGGTTAAAAAACGTGAAGATGTGCACCGTATGGCTGAAGCCAACAAAGCCTTCTCTCACTATCGCTTCTAAGCGGTTAAAACAGCCCCTATTCAGGAGGATGATGAGCCAGTTTTCGCTGTTTTGTCATCGAATCGCTTTAAGCTGCCCAGCAGCTTAAAGCGTCCTGTTTTAAACAACAAAATTTAGGAATGCAAGAAATCATGGCTCGTCAAACCCCAATTTCTCGTTATCGTAATATTGGTATTTCTGCGCACATCGATGCGGGTAAGACCACAACTACTGAACGTATCTTGTTCTACACAGGTGTATCTCACAAAATTGGTGAAGTACATGATGGTGCAGCAACAATGGACTGGATGGAGCAAGAGCAAGAACGTGGTATTACCATTACTTCTGCTGCTACCACTACATTCTGGTCAGGTATGTCTAAGCAGTTCCCAGAACACCGTATCAACGTAATTGATACCCCGGGACACGTTGACTTCACAATCGAAGTTGAGCGTTCTATGCGTGTTCTTGATGGTGCATGTATGGTTTACTGTGCTGTAGGTGGTGTACAACCTCAGTCTGAAACTGTATGGCGTCAAGCTAACAAATACCAAGTGCCTCGTTTAGCATTCGTGAACAAGATGGACCGTACTGGTGCAAACTTCTTCCGTGTTGTTGAACAAATGAAAACACGTCTTGGTGCGCACCCTGTACCTGTAGTAATCCCTGTTGGCGCTGAAGAAAACTTCCAAGGCGTTATCGACTTGATCGAAATGAAAGCGATCATTTGGGACGAAGCTTCACAAGGTATGAAGTTCGAGTACGGCGAAATCCCTGCTGATCTTCAAGAAACTGCTGAAGAATGGCGTACAAACATGGTTGAAGCTGCTGCTGAGGCTTCTGAAGAGTTAATGGATGAATACCTGAACAACGGTGATTTGACTAAAGAGCAAATCGTTGCTGGTCTTCGTGTTCAAACATTGGCTTGTGAAATTCAACCAATGCTTTGTGGTACAGCGTTCAAAAACAAAGGTGTTCAACGTATGTTGGACGCAGTAATTGAATTCTTGCCATCACCGACTGAAGTTAAAGCGATTGAAGGTGTTCTTGACGACAAAGCTGAAACTAAAGCGATTCGTGAAGCATCTGACGAAGCTCCGTTCTCTGCACTTGCGTTCAAAATTATGAACGACAAATTCGTAGGTAACTTAACTTTCGTACGTGTTTACTCTGGTGTTCTTAAACAAGGTGATTCTGTTTATAACCCGGTTAAATCTAAACGTGAACGTATCGGCCGTATCGTGCAAATGCACGCGAACGATCGTCAAGACGTTGAAGAAATCCGTGCTGGTGACATCGCTGCGTGTGTAGGTCTTAAAGACGTAACTACTGGTGATACCCTATGTGATGAGAAAAACATCATCACTCTAGAACGTATGGAATTCCCAGAGCCAGTAATTGCATTGGCTGTTGAACCAAAAACTAAAGCTGACCAAGAAAAAATGTCTATCGCTTTAGGTCGTTTGGCTAAGGAAGATCCATCATTCCGCGTTCGTACTGACGAAGAATCTGGTCAAACCATTATTGCTGGTATGGGTGAGCTTCACCTTGACATCATCGTTGACCGTATGAAACGTGAATTCAACGTTGAAGCGAACATTGGTAAACCAATGGTTGCTTACCGCGAAACAATCAAAAAGACTGTTGAGCAAGAAGGTAAGTTCGTACGTCAAACTGGTGGTAAAGGTAAATTCGGTCACGTATACGTACGTTTAGAACCGCTTGATCCTGAAGCTGGTAAAGAATACGAATTCGCTGAAGAAGTTGTAGGTGGTGTAGTACCTAAAGAATTCTTCGGTGCAGTTGACAAAGGTATCCAAGAACGTATGAAGAATGGTGTCCTTGCTGGTTATCCAGTAGTTGGCATCAAAGCGACATTGTTCGATGGTTCTTACCATGATGTCGATTCTGACGAATTATCGTTCAAGATGGCTGGTTCTTATGCCTTCCGTGACGGTTTCATGAAAGCAGATCCTGTTCTTCTTGAACCTATCATGAAAGTTGAAGTAGAAACTCCAGAAGACTACATGGGCGATATCATGGGTGACTTAAACCGTCGTCGTGGTATGGTTCAGGGTATGGACGATCTACCTGGTGGTACTAAAGCAATTAAAGCTGAAGTTCCACTTGCTGAGATGTTCGGTTATGCAACTCATATGCGTTCTATGTCTCAAGGTCGTGCGACTTACTCTATGGAATTTGCTAAATATGCTGAAACTCCACGTAACGTGGCTGAAGGCATCATTTCTAAGTTCCAGTCTGGCGGTAAAAAAGGTGACGACGAGTAATCTTTCGATTACTATAGGCCCAAACTAATTCATAGTTAAAAACCAAGCGCTCATGCAGTGATCCTGCATGAGCAGTTCAAAAAGGAAGATCTCATGGCTAAGGCTAAGTTCGAACGTAATAAGCCACACGTT